>RZYO01000063.1 GCA_009930325.1 Spirochaetia bacterium
CTCCTTCGTCTAGTGGTTAGGACACCGGGTTTTCATCCCGGCAACACGAGTTCGACTCTCGTAGGAGATGTTTCCAGTTCTTAGGAACTGGTTTTTTTTTGTTCTTTATATTATTATTCTTAAATTAAAAAATCATAATTTATTAAATGGAGGATGATATGGCTTCAGATATTCGAATTATTACAACAGGTGGAACTTTTGACAAACAATATAATCCAATTGAAGGTCAACTTACATTTATAGATTCTCAATTACCAAAAATAATAAAAGATTCTAGATGTACAAGTAGTATTATTTTAGAATGTCCAATTGCTGTTGACTCTTTAGATATGAACGAAAATGAAAGACATGAAATTGTTCAAAGCATTTTAAATAGTCCAGAACAAAAAGTTATTGTTGTCCATGGAACAGACACAATGACTTTAACTGCAGAATTAGCATTAAAAGAAGACATAAAAAAATCACACACAATTGTATTTACTGGTGCAATGGTTCCATATTCATTAAGAGATAGTGATGCTGTATATAATTTAGGATGTTCTCAAATTGCAGTGCAACTTCTACCTCCAGGCATATATATTTGTATGAACGGAAGAGTCTTTGAAGCAGGAAAAGTTTACAAAGATAAAAAAGCTGGAATCTTTAGAGAAATTGAATAAAGCACCTTTTGCCACATTCAACATTTTTTATTCTAAAAGCTTTTATCACTTTTACATACATATAACATCTTATAACATTCATAATATATAATATTCTACTCTTTATACTTAACATAAATATAGATAATAATTAAATTTTATTTAAATTAAGATTTATTTATAATGATTTGTATTATTTATTATTGAAACTTCCACAGACTTATTATATTATAATATTTATAAATTAGGAGAAACTTATGACAACAACTCAATTATATCAAATGATTGAAGAAGAGATGTATGAGAAACATAAAGAAAAACCTAGAGTAGATTATGATGTATTTTTATCAAATTGGTTTGTAACTAATTGTATTGATACCGTATCAGACTACCCTTTGGAAAAACTAAGATTTGTTTGCCCACAGAAATTTTTTACAACTTTACTTCACTGTCAAAGTGAGAAACATATAATTCTTTTAGCAACTTATTTTTTACCAGCAAATTATACTATACCAGACCAAGTAATAAAAGATTTTGTTAATTACCCTAAAGAAACATTTCATCCAAAACATCCCAAAATGAGTCAAAATGCTTTATTTGAAAAAGCATTATATGATAAAGATTATCATATCTCAATGACTATGGTTACAACTAGCACCCAACCATTAGATGATAGATCTTGGAGCATGTTAAACAGATTCAACAAAGATTTAAAGACTACATATGATTGTAGAATTACAGCTAGATATTTAGGATTAGAAAACATTAAAACACTTTTCCAATACAATGAAGATATTTATGCTTACGAAAAACTATTAGAACAAGAACTAACTTTATAAAGTTAGAATAAATATATGATAAATAAGTCTAATAAAAATCCAGAACAAAGTGTTTTGGGTTTTTTATTTTTTTAAAGGATGCTTTATATGAATAATATTGAAACTTCAATAATGAATTTACGTAATTTTTATGAAAGCGATTCGACAATTGATTACAATTTTAGAATTGACAAACTAACAAAATTAAGTTCTGCTTTAATTAAATGGGAAGAACCATTATTAAAAGCATTACATGATGATTTAGGGAAATCACCAGAAGAAGCTTACATTAGCGAATTAGCAATTGTAAAGCATGAAGTCAATTATTTTATTAGCAATTTAAAAAAATTAATGAAAAAAAATAAAGTTAAAACCCCTATAATGCACTTCCCCTCTAATAGTTATATTATCGCTGAACCTTTAGGTCTTGTTTTAATAATGAGCCCATGGAATTATCCATTACAATTAACACTGGCGCCCTTAGCTGCTGCAATAGCTGCTGGAAATACAGTTATAATTAAACCCTCTAGATATAGCGAAAACACATCTAAAGTAATAAAAGAAATGATTAATTCTATATATAATAATTCCTATGTAGAAGTATTTTTAGGGGGTTCACAAGTAAATCAAGAACTATTACAACATAAATTTGACTTTATATTTTTTACAGGTAGTGTAAATGTTGGAAAAATTGTAATGCAAAAAGCCTCTGAATTTTTAACACCTGTAGCTTTAGAGCTTGGTGGGAAGAGCCCGGTATATATAGATTCTAGTGCAAATATAAAAACAACGGCTTCTAGATTAGCTTGGGGAAAATTTTTAAATTCAGGGCAAACATGTGTAGCTCCTGATTATGTACTTTGCCATGAAAAAATCTACCAAAAACTTCTTCTAGCATTAAAAGAAGAAATTAATAATATGTATGGAACAAACCCAATTTATAATCAAGAATATGGCAAAATCATCAATGAAAAACACTTTAATAGATTAATTCATTTATTAGATTGTGGGACATTAGCTTATGGTGGTTATTTAGACCCTACAACTAGGAAAATTGCTCCATCTTTAATAATTGGAGCTGATTTAGAAAGTCCCCTTATGCAAGAAGAAATTTTTGGACCAATTTTACCTATAATTAAAGTAAACAACTTTAAAGAAGCCATTACTTTTATAAAAAACAAGCCTAAACCATTAGCTGCTTATTTATTTAGCAAAAATACAGATCAAATTGATTATTTTAACACCAAATTAAGTTTTGGTGGTGGCTGTATTAATGATTGTATTATTCATCTAGCAAATCCTAATTTACCTTTTGGTGGAGTTGGTGAAAGTGGAATGGGATCTTACCACGGGAAAAAAAGTTTTGAAACTTTTTCCCACAATAAATCAATATTGAAAAAAAATGCATTAATTGACATAAAATTAAGAAAACCTCCTTTAAAGGGAAAGCTAGATAAACTTAAAAAGCTAGTGTAATAATTCTTGCTAAATTTATAATTCAGTTTTATCATATTTTAAAAGAGGTTACAAATGAAAAAAATTTTTATATTGTTTGCATTAATTATTGTTAGCATGAATCTTTATAGCTCAATTGATTTTACTGCCGTAGATGATTTATACATAAAAGATGATATTGCTCAAACACAAGCAATTTTAGAAAAACAATTAACTCAAGCAACTAATAATGTTGAAAAAGCTGAAGTATATTGGAGATTGGCAAGAGTTCAAGTTAGCCTTGGCGATAAAACTGATGATAAAGATGAAAAAGTAAATCTATTTTCAAAAGGTTTAGAATATGCAAATAAATCTATTGAATTAAATGATAATACGAATGCCCATTTATGGAAATCAAGTAATGTTGGCCGTATTGGTCAAACTAAAGGTGTATTAAATTCACTTTCAGCAGCAAGCGATATGAGAATAGATTTAAGGATCATAATTGATGATTTTAAAGCAATTGATTCATCAGAAACTTGGTATGTAATGGGAACACTCTACACCCTTGTTCCTGGAGGGATAATATCATTTGGTGATAAAAATTATGGTATTTCATATTTTAGAATTGCTGTAGATACTATTCCTAATAATGTAATTTACCCTAACCATTATAAAGAATTAGCAATTGCTCTTTATGAAAGAAACTGGGACAAAAATAAAAGAGCTAAGGAATTTAAGAAATTAAATTCATCTTGGAATAAAACTAATAAATTATATGATAAATATGCTTACTATGAAGGCAAAGAAAGTGGCAAAAATGTCCCTTATTATTCTTCTGTTGCCTTAACAAAAATGAGTGATAGACAAGAAGCTGTTATGTTATTAAATTATGCTATTGCAAAATATAATGCTTGGCCATCACATAATGCCAGTGAAGATGAAGCAATTGAAGAAATAAAAGCTTTAAAATCACAATGGACATAATCCACTAATCTAGATTCAATAATTTCAAACCGTTGCATTAGTCAAAATTATAAAGACTATCAACGGTTTTTTTTGTAATAATGATTTTAAAAAATCAAAAAAAGTAAAATCTTTAAATATATAAAAAAGGTTGAAGAGAACTTTAATTATACTAGATTACTTTTTTCATTTAAATATTGAAAGATTGAAAATTTTATTAATATTTGATACTCTAATTAAAGTTTATTCTTATTAAATAAAGAATTATTATTAAATAAAATTTAAAATCAAATTTAGGAGTTAGAACGATAATAATCGTTCAAAAATTTATGATAGCAAATAGAACAAGAAATATTGGTATAATGGCACATATTGATGCTGGAAAAACAACTACTTCGGAAAGAATATTGTATTATACAGGTGAAAATCATAGAATTGGCGAAGTTGATAATGGAAATGCAACAATGGACTGGATGGAACAAGAACAAAATAGAGGCATTACTATTGTTAGTGCTGCAACTACTTGTTATTGGAAAGATTACCAAATTAATATCATTGATACTCCCGGCCACGTAGATTTTACTGCAGAAGTTGAAAGATCCCTAAGAGTACTAGATGGTGCTATAGGAGTATTTTGTGCTGTAGGAGGGGTCGAACCTCAAACAGAAACAGTATGGAGACAAGCTGACACATATAAGGTACCAAGAATAGCTTTTATTAATAAAATGGATAGATTAGGAGCAAATTTTTTCAATGTTGTTGATGAAATGGGAAAAAAACTAAATGCAAATCCTGTTCCTTTATTTTTACCAGTTGGAAGTGAAAATGATTTTAAAGGAATTATTGATTTAATTAATTTTAAATACCTTACTTTTGATCAAAATGATTATGGACAAACAATTATTGAAGAAAAAATTCCAGAAGAATTTATAGATTTATCTAACGAATGGAGAGAACATTTAATTGATAAAGCTTCTAATTTTGATGAAGAAATCATGGACTTGTTTTTTAATGAAGAAGAAATTCCTGCAGATAAATTAAAACTAGCTATTAGAAAAGGTTGTTTAATAAGAGAAATATTACCGGTTTTTGTTGGTTCTTCATTAAAGAATATTGGAGTTCAACCTGTATTAGATGGAGTTATCGATTATTTACCAAGTCCACTAGACATTACTTCTACTTATGGAATAAATGTTAAAAAAAATACAGAAATTCAAATACTACATGATGAAAATGCTCAGCCTTTAGCTCTTTTATTTAAAATTCAAATGGATAGAGAAGCAGGAATTTTATCATATATTAGGGTTTATCGCGGAGTAATAAAGAAAGGTTCTACAATATATAATGTTACAAAATCTAAACGAGAAAGAATTGGTAGAATACTTAGAATGCATGCAGATAGAAGAGAAGATTTAACAGAACTTCAAGCTGGAGATATTGGAGTAATTGTAGGCTTCAAAGACGTACAGACAGGAGACACTTTATCAAGTGAAGGTGAAAAAATTTTACTTGAAAAAATGAATTTCCCTACCCCAGTAATCTCAATTGCAATTGAACCTAATTCTCAAAATGATAGTGATAAATTAAAGAACGCTTTAGCACAATTAGCAATGGAAGATCCGACCTTCACATACAAAGATGATATTGAAACGGGACAATTAGTTATTAGTGGAATGGGTGAATTACATCTAGATGTATTAGTTACTCGACTTACAGATGAAATGAATATTGCAGCTCATGTAGGAAATCCTCAAGTTTCTTATAGAGAAAGTATTACTTGTGAAGCAAAAGGAAGTGAGAAATTCAATAAAATAATTGCAAATAAAGAAAATACTGCAGGAATTTCTATTGAAGTAAAACCTCTACCAATTAGAAGTGGGAACAAATTCCAAATTACGGCTAATACGAGAGGAATAGATCCAAAAATTATTGCAGCTATAGAGAGAGGTATTAAAAATTCTTTCCTTAGTGGAATAAAATATGGTTATGAAGTATGTGATATAGAAGTTAAAGTTACATCTATTGAATATGATGAATTAACAGCGAGTGAATTTGCTTTTGAAGCTTGTTCATCTATTTGTTTTGATAAGGTTTGTCAAAGTGCATCTCCTGTAATAATGGAGCCAATAATGAAAGTCGAAATTGTAGTTCCAACACAATATGTTGGAGATGTTATTGGAGGCTTAACAAGTAGAGGCGGAATTGTCCATAAGATTGATTCTAAGGCAAATGCAGACCATATTAGTGCAGAATCTCCACTATCAAAACTATTTGGGTATTCCACAATATTGAGATCATCCACACAAGGAAGAGGTAATTTCTCAATGGAATTTGATCATTATGCCCCAAAAAGTGAAAAACTATTTTAATAAACAAATTAAAAAAGGAATAATTAATGGATAAAGAATACAACCTTAAAGAATTATTTGCTTTAAACTTAAAGAATAGGCGTAAAGTTTTTAAATTAACTCAGGCTGATTTAGCTAATAAAATCAATGTTTCTACTTCGTTTATAACAGAAATAGAGAGTGGAAGAAAAGCTCCTTCTTTTTCTACCATTGAAAAATTATCAAAGGTATTAGAGGCCCCTGTTTGGACATTTTTTTGCCAAAACAGTGAAAAAATTAATTTTAACTCAACAGAAAAAGAAAAGCTTACTTTCGAGTTAAAAAATGAAATAATAAATTCTATAGATAATTTTATCAAAAATAAATTTTAACTTTAACTATTGTTAAATAAAAATATTTTACATTATTAATTTTAATAATTTTAAATTTTTGTTTAATTCTAATTATTAATCTATCCAAACGAAAACCTACTAATTACTAGTAGGTTTTTTTACATATTTACCATTCTTTTTGCTTCTTTTTTTTATTTTTTCACACTGTCAATTATTAAATAAATAATTTGACATATACCTTTTGGAGGCTTAACATATAAGAAATACGCAAATAGCTTTGAAAAAAGCATAAGGAGGAATTATGAGCGTCACCAGTACTGATTTAAGAAATGTCGCAATTGTGGGGCACAATGGTACCGGAAAAACCTCGTTAACAGAGCAAATGCTCTATTGTAGCGGTGTTATTCCAAAGGTAGAAACCATTGAAAGCGGAAAAACTACAAGCGACTTCACAGAAGAAGAAATTAAAAAGAAAATTTCTATCCACACCAGTCTTTCCCATCTAGATTGGCAAGGAAAATGTCTCAACATCCTCGATACTCCCGGTTATTCAGGATTCATCGGAGAGGCAATTTGTGGCTTTAGAGCTACAGAAGCTTCATTAATGATTGTTGATGCAGTAGATGGGGCTCAAATAGAAACAATAAAACTTTGGCGTAGATTAGACAAACGAAATAAACCTCGTGCTGTTTTTATTAATAAAATGGACAAAGATAGAGCTAGTTTCACAAATGTTATTACTAATTTAAGAGAACATTTTGATGCTACTTTTGTTCCAACATTTATCCCAATGGGAAATGGCGAAAACTTCAAAGGTATAATAAACTTAATTGAAGACCAAGCATACTTCTATGATGATAAAAATAAAGAAACTTGCGCACCTATTCCTGATGAATTCAAGGAATATGAAGGCACTTATAGAGAACAACTTATTGAATATGCTGCTGAAGGAGCAGATGATTTAATTGAAAAATATTTTGAAGAAGGCACATTAGATGCCGATGATATTAGAAGAGGACTACGAGAAGGTTTATCAAATAATCGTGTAGTACCAGTATTTTGTGGATCATCCCTAAAAGGTAGCGGTATTTCATCAGTACTTAATTTTATAGCACATAATTTTCCTTCTCCTGTTGGACATGTTGAATGGACAAATACAGAAGACGGTGAACATCATGACATGTTAATCAGCGAAAATGGCGATGCATCAGCTTATGTATTTAAAACAACAATAGATCAATTTAGTGGAAAACTAAGTTATATTAAAGTTGCTTCAGGCCATTTAAAAACTGATATGGAATTATACAATCCAGATTTAAAGAAGAAAGAAAAAATTGGTAAATTATATAGATCTGTTGGTAAAAAAATCATTGAAACTGATTCTTTAACTGCAGGAGGTATTGGAATAATTGCAAAAAGTAGCATTGCTTTTACAAATTGCACATTATTAGAAAACCCTAGTAGTCAAAAATTTACATTTAAACCATTATCTCTACCTAATCCTATTTATTCATTAGCAATATCTACAGATGATAAGAAAAGTGCAGATAAATTAAATGAAGCTTTACATAAAATTTGTGAAGAAGATTTAACATTCCAAACAAAATACAATGAAGAAACAAAAGAATCTGTAATTAGAGGTATGGGAGATGTTCATCTTCAAATGATTTTAGACAAAATCTCTGAAAAACAAAAAATTCAAATTCATACCAAACTTCCAAAAATTGCTTATCGCGAAACAATTAGCAAAAAAAGTGGTATTGTTGAATATGCACACAAAAAACAAAGTGGTGGACATGGTCAATATGGAAAAGTACTGATTGAAATTGAACCAATTGAAAGAGGTCTAGAATATTCCTTTACAAATGCTATAAAAGGTGGTTCTGTTTCTAAGGGATATATTCCTGGAATTGAAAAAGGTCTTCATGAAAGAATGTTGGAAGGTTATTTAGCAAAATATCCTTTAGTTGATATTGGAATTACCTTAGTAGATGGAAAAGAGCACCCTGTTGACTCTTCTGAAATGGCATTTAAATTAGCTGCCAAAGGAGCACTAGATTTAGCTTTATCTAAAGCTAATGTATCCTTATTAGAACCATTTATGAATGTAAAAGTTTTTGTTGAAAACCAATATCTTGGTGATATCTTATCTGATTTATCAAGCAAAAGAGGCAGAGTCACTGGACAGAATGAATTTGGCCAATTGCAAGAAGTAAATGCGCAAGTTCCTCAAAGTGAAATGTTAAACTATGCTATTGATTTAAAGAGTATGACTTCTGGTACAGGTAGTTTTGAAATTGAATTTTCACATTACGAACCACTTAGTGGAAGAAATGCTGATTTAGTAATCGAGGCTTCTTCTAAAGAAGAATAAAAATATTTTGGAGATTTAATTTGGGACCATTACAGATAAAAATGTAATGGTCCATTTTTATTTTAATAAAATGCCTTTTTATACAAAAAATATATTATATGTAAAATTTATACTTAATTATTATTAATAATAAATGAAATTTCAACCATATAATTAATATTTATAATCAAAAAACATTTGTCTATAGTTAAAATAATGTATTTTTTTTCTAAATTGTTAAAATAATTATAATAAAAATGGCTAAAACAATGCCTTTAATGAAGAATAATAAAATAGTTAGCAAATTTTTAATTTTTGTTATTGACAATATAATCACCTAATTGTAGCATGATATTGCGAATTGAAAGTATTATTAATGAAATGTCTGATTACGTCTCTTACTATCAACTATGGTTTAGAATGGGAAAGAAGAATAGTTGGTTGAATTAGCAATACTGCTTAATAGCAAAAATTTCTATAAGGACGTAATTTATGTCAAAAAAACTTTATGTAGGTAATTTAAACTACAGAACAACCGAAGATCAATTAACTGATCTTTTTGGTCAATTTGGAACAGTTATCAGCTCTAATATCATTGTTGATAGAGAAACTCAAAGATCAAAAGGATTTGCATTCGTTGAATTAGAAGATGACGATTCAGCAAGTGCAGCAATCTCACAATTAGATGGATCAGAATTTTTAGAAAGAAACATACGTGTTAATGAAGCAGTTTCAAAACCACGTACAAACAATCCTAGAAATAATAACCGTGGTGGTTATAGAAGATAATTTTTATTATCAAATATAAAACCATACGATAGTTAAATATCTCACTTGTTTTATTTTACGAATATTATTATTCTTAAAACAAGGAGATATTTTTTTATGATATTTAATATAGAAGAAAAAAAGATAAATTATATTGTAGATAATATAGAACTAGCATACATTGATTTAGATTTCACACCAGATGGACTTGTTGTTTTCGAAAAAGTGTTTGTAGATCCACAATTAAGAGGACAAGGCGTTGCAGGACAAATTATGAAATTCGCAGCAGATTATTTTTTAGAAAAAAAAGTCACTGTAGTTCCTCTTTGTTCATATGCAAATACTTGGTATCTAAAAAACAAAGACTATTTATTAGGTGCAAAGATGCCTGAAGATGGTCCAAGATGCAAACTATAAATAAGATATAAAAAAACTTCCTAAGCATATCAATTTTAAAAAAAAGCTTAGGAAGTTTTATTTATTTTTTTTCAAACCAAATTTCATTAATTGTGTAATCTAAATTCACACCTCTTCTTTCATATTTGGTTTTAGGTCTCCACTCTCTACTAGGGGCAAAACCATCATATGGATTTTTCATATTATCAGTATTGCTTAAAACTGAAAGCATTTGATCGGCATAATCACTCCAGTCTGTCACACAATATATATAACCACCTTTGATTAATTTTTTTGATAGTAAATTAGTAAAAGGTAATTGAATTAATCTTCTCTTATGATGTTTCTTCTTTGGCCAAGGGTCTGCAAAAAATATATGAAAACCAGCAATTGAATTATCTTTAATCATATCATTCAATACTGCTACTGCATCAAATCGCATTAATCTAACATTCTCAATTTTCTCATCACCAACTACTGATAATAATTTAGTATAACCATTTAAGAAAACCTCAATAGCTAAATAATTATATTGATCTCTTTCTCTGGCTATTCGAGAAGTAGATTCTCCAGTTCCAAACCCAATTTCAATAACAACAGGTTTATCATTATTAAAAACTTTTTTAAAATCTAACAATTCTTCTTTATATCTTATTGAATAATGTTCATAATAATTTTTTACAGCCTCAAGTTGAAAAGTATGCAATTTATTTGTTCTCAATACAAATGAATGAACTTCTCTTTTTTCTTCACTATTATCTTTTTTTTCAACAATAGCTAATTCTGGATATTCACTATATATTGATTGTGCTTTTTCTTTCATGATTTCTCCCTACAATAATCTCTGAAGCATTTCTAAAATAAATAGACTCTTGTCTTTTAATGAAACTGCTTGAGTTTTTAATTTTATATACTCAGGTCTTTTTGTATCATAGCTAACAGCCCCATTGCTATATGGAAGCAATCTTAACAATTTTTCACCATTTATATATTTAATTGCTCTGAATTTAGCTAAAACATTTCCTTTTCTCTCACAAAGATGAATGATTTTTAATTTTCTACAAACTATTTTTAATTCTGCAATATGTATTAAGTTACTAACTTCTTCTGGCATTTCTCCAAATCTATCAGTTAATTCACTATTTAACATATCTAATTCAGTCTCAGTATTAACAGTGGCAATCTTTTTATATACTTCAAATTTAACAGACGGTTCACTAATATAATCATCGGGAATAAATCCAGTATAATCTAATTCTAAGAATACTTCTTGTTCTAATTCTTCTTTATTAGTTGATCTCAATTCATTAATAGTTTCATCTAAAATTCGAATATACATATCCAAACCAACAGAAGCTAGCTGTCCACTTTGTTCTTTACCTAAAAGATTTCCAGCACCTCTTATTTCCATATCTCTCATAGAAACCTTAAAGCCCGCTCCTAAACCAGTATTTTCACCAATTGTTTTTAGCCTTTTTACAGCTATTTCACTTAAAGCTTTATCTGGTGGATAGAAAAGATAGGCATATGCTTTATTATCTGAACGCCCTACTCTTCCTCTAAGTTGATACAATTGAGCAATCCCATACATATCAGCTCTATCAATTATAATTGTATTTACATTGGGTATATCAATACCATTTTCTATAATAGTGGTTGAAACAAGAACCTGAATTCCTTCGTGAACAAACCTTCGCATAGTGTCTTCTAAATCTTTTGGATTCATTTGTCCATGAGCTGATTCAATAATAACTTCAGGCATCAATTGACTTAACATCTTAACTACAGAGTCTAAGGATTCGACCCTATTGTGAAGATAGAAAACCTGTCCACCCCTTGATAATTCTTTTCTAATTGATTCAACTACTAAATTGATATCAAATTCTAAAATTTTTGTTGTAATTGGGTGTCTTGATATAGGAGGAGTAGATAATAAAGACATATCCCTTATTTTCAAAAGAGACATGTATAGTGTTCTTGGTATTGGAGTTGCTGATAAGGCTAAACTATCAATACTATTTCGCATATTTTTTATTTTTTCTTTATCTTTTACGCCAAAGCGTTGTTCTTCATCAATAATTAACAAGCCTAAGTCTTTATAAATTATATCTTTTTGAAGAATTCTATGAGTTCCAAATAAAACATCAATTTTACCGTCAATTAAAGACAATAATACTTTTTTTTGCTCTTTTTTTGAAACTACTCTTGATAACAAACCTACACTAACTGGAAAATCTTTTACTCTCTCAATAAAATTATTATAATGTTGTTCAGCTAAAATAGTAGTAGGAGCTAAAAATGCAACTTGTTTATTACTTAATACAGCTTTAAATGCAGCTCTAAATGCAATTTCAGTTTTACCAAAACCAACATCTCCACAAACAAGCCTATCCATAACACTATTGCTTTCCATATCAAGTTTTATCTCATCAATACATTGTAATTGATCTGAAGTTTCTTGATATGGGAATAAAGCTTCAAATTGAAGTTGCATATCATTATCTTTTTCAAAAGGGAAGCCTATTGCTTCGTTTCTCTTTGCATATAGTTCAATTAAATATTTAGCTAATTTTTCTGCATTTACTCTTGCTTTTGCTTTCTTTTTTTCCCAAACTGCTGAACCAATTTTATCAAGAGCGGGCTTACCGGAAGAAGAACCAATATATCTTTGAACTAAATTAGCTTGTTCAATGGGCACATATATATTATCTCCATTAGCATAAGCAATTTTAATATAATCTCTCTCTCTATCAAAAGATTTAACTCTATCAATTTTGATAAATTGTCCAACACCATAGTTTACATGAACAACGTAATCACCTTCATTTAAATCAACAAAAGAATCTAAAGGAGAACTTTTTGTGTGTTGAAGTGTTTTTATAACTTGTTTTCTTCTTCCAAATATTTCAGATTCACAAAAAGCAATTAACTTTATAGAAGGAATTGAAAACCCACTTGATATTTCATAATCCATATACTTAATTTTATTAAAATCTTTAAGCATTTGAGTAAGTCTTTGCTTTTGAATTGGGTTACTAGTAAAAATATATACATCCCAATTAGACTCAAACATTGTTTTTAATTCACCCTTGAGTCTTGTAAAATCTCCAAAATAGGAACGTGGACCTTCTACATCAAAACTGTAAGCCTTGTTTTCTTCATTTATTATATCAACAACAGTTAGTTTATTTTTTACTTGCGTAAAAAAAGAAGGATAATCAAATAATATTTTTTCATAAGATTCAACATTTTTATCTTTATGATAAGCCTCTCTGTATAAACCTTTTGCTTCAGATAAAAGACTTTTATAACTTGTATTTAATCTTACATCTCCAACAAAACAGAAAAAATCATCATCTTTAAAATATGAATCTATCTTCGAAAATTCTAAATCTACGGCATCTTCTTTTAATAATGAAATACTAGTTTTACTTATATTTTTTATCGTTTCTTGGGTAAGAGGATCAAATAGTGATATTTTTTCTATTTCATCCCAATTTGCATATACTCTAATAGGATCTTCAAAAGAAAAAGGATAAATATCAATTACTTCCCCTCTTAAAGTAAATTCCCCAGGCATAGTTGTGCTTGGAACTCTTGTATATCCAGCTTCGCTAAATACTTGAGCGTATTTACTAGGCTCAAACTTATCATTAATTTTTAATGTAAAAGAAGTATTAGATAGAGCTTTTTGCGAAATAACTTGTGAAGCAAAAGCTCTTAAATGGGTAATAATAATTGAATCTTTAAAATCATTAATCTGAGACAAAATATCAAGTTGCAAATATTCTGCTTTCCCACTTTCAAACTCACTGTAAAGTTTTTTACCATTTGATGGTAAATAAAAAACTGGAACTTCAATATTATATTTATCTAAATTATATATACGATTTTCTTTATTTACATCATGCGCAAAATCTTTTAATAGACTTTTAGCACTTTCTTTTGTAGAACAAACCACCCAAATTCTTTTTCTTTTAGTTCTATAAATTCTTCGAACAAATTGGGCAAGAAGGAATCCTTCTAAAGAGGTAATCTTTATATCATTAGTGCCTGAATTCAATTCTTTAAAGGCTTTACTTGTTTTTAGGTATTGTTGTATTTTGCTTGTTATATTATTATTTTCCATAAGATGATTTACAATAACATATTTAAATTAATCTAGACAATAAACAAGGAATAATTATGAATGAAAATAATCTTTCTAAAGATAAATTAGATACTCTTTTTGATGAAATAGTTGAATGTGGTAGATATGCAAAAAAAATTCAAAAAAATATAACACGAAATTATAAAGAAGATGGCTCTGTATTAACAAAAGCAGATATTGAAATTTCAAATAGAATAATAAATAAAATTAATACTTTATTTAGTGATTGTAATGTAATTAGTGAAGAATCAATCACACCATATAATAAAGAAGCCCCTTTTACTTTTATTTTAGATCCAATTGATGGGACTGATATTTATTCTCAAGGGCTATCAATGTTTGTAATTGCCCTTGGGATTCTAGATATTAATAAGAAACCTGTTGGATCTATGATAATTGCCCCAAGATTTGGAATAGGACAAGAAGAATTAACTATAAGATTAGACCCATACCAAACCCTTTTAGTAGATAATCAACCATATAAATTTCAATATAAAAAGGATGTCCCTACACAGTTAACTGTAAGCTCAAAAATTCAAAAAACATTAAATTTTAATAAGTTCGATGGAAAAGTTAGAACCTTTGGCTCATCAATTTTACATATTCTTGCCCCAGCAATCTTCTCAAATATTGAAGGATGTATTAATCAAAGGGCATATGCATGGGATATATCTGCATCCCATGCTGTATTAGAATATTTAAATTTGAAGGTATTATATAAAGACAAAACACCATTAATTTATGATGATGATTTATTAATTAATAGAAAAGTCTGTAAAGATATTATTTATTGTGGAACTCAAAAATGCATTGAAAATATGATGCAATTAATATCTTAAACTTTTTATTATTTAAATAGTATCTTTTATTTTCCCTTCATCAAACCATTTTTTTGCAAGATATAAGAAAGGGGTATCTAGTAGAGCAACAATCCATTTTAGGATATAAGTTGATAATACTATTTGGTATAATACATCCATTTCAAACACCCCATAAAAAGCAATAAAAGTAAAAATAACTGAATCAATTAATTGAGAAATAAAAGTTGAAGCATTATTTCTAAGCCAAATCATTTTAGTTGAAGGGAATTTTTTCTTCCAAAACTCATATGCAATAATATCATGATGGTTACTAATAAAATATGCTATTAAAGAAGCTATCATCAATCTTGGCATAAATGAAAAAATTGTAAGCATTGAATCTTGAACAAAATCCGATGGTGCTGGTTTAAAAAGAACAGCCATCTGCATAAGCAATGTTAAACAGATTAAAGCAAAAAAGCCAATTCCAATTGCTTTTCTACTTTCTTTTTTAGAAAAACATTCACTTAAAATATCTGTAACTAAAAATCCAGTTGCATAAACAATATTTCCAAGAGTAGCTTCTAAACCAAACAAATTAACTGTTTTAGTTACTTGAATATTTGCAATAATAACAGAAATTGGGATCCAAAGATATAATCCAATTTTACCCCAAACACGATAGGCAATTAAAATTGCCGCAAAATTTATTATAAGCATAACAACCCATAATAATTCATTCATAATATTTACCTCACTTAGATAGAATAGGCAGAAGAAACAACTTCCCTACGCCGTGATACAACGTATCCGGTTCCAAGCGCACAAAGTGCTTTGGGCAATATAACACACTTAGACTTATATATTAAAGAGTCTAAGTGTATTTTTTTATACTAAACTAAATTAATTAACTTCTCACCGTTTTCATATGCTTTAATATTATCTAAGGTAGTTTGTGCAATATTTTTTAAAGCTTCCTCTGTCAAAAAGGCTTGATGGCTCGTTACAATAACATTTGGCATAGAAATCAATAGCATCAAAGTATCATCATCTAAAACAGCTTCACTTTGATCTTCAAAGAATAAACCCGCTTCTTCTTCATATACATCAAGGGCAGCAGAACCAACTTTCCTACTTCTTATCCCTTGTAATAATGCTTCAGCATCGACTAATGCGCCTCTTGAAGTATTTACTATAACAACACCATCTTTCATCAATTTTATTGTATCTTCATTCACCATATGTCTTGTATCTTTTGTTAGAGGACAGTGGAAACTAATAATATCAGATTTTCTACAAATTGTTTCAAAATCAACATATTCTACATCTAAGTTTTTATTAGGGTATGGATCAAAAGCTAGAACTTTCATTTGAAAGCCTTTACATATATCAATAAACACACTTCCAATTTTACCTGTACCAACTACACCAATAGTTTTACCATGTAAATCAAAACCAACTAAGCCATTTAAGGAGAAATTAAATTCTCGTGTCCTAACGTAACTATGATTTATTTTCCTTACGCTCGCTAATAATAAAGCCATTGCATGTTCAGCTACGGCATATGGTGAATATGCTGGAACTCTAACTATCTTTAAGCCCTTTTCATTTGCACTCTTTATATCAACATTATTATACCCTGCAGATCTCATTGCTAAAAGCTTAACCCCTAAATCTACCATACCATTTATAACTTTACTATCTATTTCATCATTAACAAATGCTATTACCACTTCAAAGCCTTTTACTAAATAATAATTTCTTGAATTTAATCTAGATTCAAAATAAACAATTTCATCTTCGGCTCTTTTTAATTGTTCAAACCATTTCTTATCATATTTTTTTGTATCGAAAAATGCTATTTTCATAAATTTATACTCCTTTATAAAAATGTTTTCTTGTGATAACATTTTATACTTTTAATCATAATTAAACAATTAAGCTACTAAATAAATATGAAAAAAAGTAGAATAATAATTTTCAACAAATAATTATAATAAAATCATAGAAATTATAAACTTTTTAAACTATTTTTATAAAAGTGGTGTCAACCGCAAGCGATTTTGTCCTTTACTAAGAATATAAAATTTTCAAGTTTAAAAATCTATTTAAAGACAATATTGAGTAATTTCAATTCAAAATT
>RZYO01000201.1 GCA_009930325.1 Spirochaetia bacterium
CCTTGGTCAGCCAGTCTTTCTTTTGTTAAACCACCACCAAAATTTATTGGTTGATTAGCACCATTATCTACTGTTTGTTTTACAGACCCTGTTTTCGTTTCAGGAAAACACTCTCTTACTTCTTCACTATTGTCGTGGATTAGATTGGCAGGGAAACGACCTTGAGTGTTTTGTTTCAAATTAGGGTCATTCATAGTTGAACTCTCAAGCATTGAATTGCCACCAAACTTCATTTTAGTTGAAGTGCTTGGTTGTAATGTTTCACTTGTCGGTATCCTACTCTCATCTATATTTATTCCACCTGTTCCATATTTAAGAACATTCTCTGCTACTGTCTTTTCTAATAAAGGTTTACGAGCCATACAGATAGGTTCGTGTGCTGGTTTTAAGGCTGTTCCCCAACCTTCGTATGGTGAGTTGCCTTTTGTTTCATCGTAAATAGTTTTCATTTCTGACTTTCCATTGTTTAGGTTATATCTACCAGAACCACTATCAGAACCAACACCATCTGTTCTAACACCAACAACTTCCCTCACATTCCCCTGCAACTTATCTACTGCTTTTCCTATATTCAAACTTTTAGGAAATCCAGAACCATATACCCACTCAATCATATCTCTAACTTCAAATCCAGCATCTTCAATAGCAACAGCCATTCTATGATAAGTTCTTGTTCCACCGAAAGATAAAAGATATCCACCTGGTTTCAATACTCTTAGACACTCTTTCCACATATCTACATTATAGGCTATGCCTGTGTTATCCCATTTCTTACCCATAAAACCTAATTCATAAGGTGGGTCAGTTACTATGCTATCAACAGAATTATCTTTTAATTCCTTTAATTTATCTAAACAATTTCCTAATATAATTTTATTTTCCATTTATACCACCTTATACCCTTATATAATTACTTTTTACTAATTGTTTCTAACAAATCCAACTCTTCTTTACTCAATAACTCTTTAAAATCTTCATCTAAATTGTTATACACTTCTTTTAAATATTCTAAATCTTTATCATCTTTCTTATCTAATAAACTCTTTAAATAATCATACTTTTGTTTTAACATTACTTCTTTTTGTTTTGCATTAAACTTATCTTCAGCTTCAGCTAAATATTTATCCATATCTTCTTTTGTTTCTAAAGCTCTATCTAAATCCTTTCTTCTCTCTTCTTGAAATTCCTCAGTCATTGTATTTTTTACATCATCAATCCATTTCAATACCATTCTATAATCACTCAAATAATCTCTATATTTTTGTGTATATCTAGTAAATAATGTTTCTTCAACTTCAATGTCTCCGCCTTCTAATACCTTTATATCTCTATTAATAACCTTTTGTTCTTTTATATCTTTATTATTTTCCATTTATCTCATCCTCAAACAATTTACTTATTATTTTACCCATATCATCTTTTTCATTATAATTATCAACAACCTTAGTCAACAATAAACTTAACTTAGATAATAACAATCCTTTCTTTGTTAATTTTATTATATTAGTATTTTTATGCTTAACCTTAATAATAAAAAAATCCTTTTCTAATTCATTTAATATCTGACACAAATAACTAAATGTCATATTTACATCCCTACTTAATTCAGGTATAGCCACATCTCCTTCCAATAATCTTGGATAAAACTTCTTTAAATATACAGGACTTCCTGCTCTTTTCCAAAAAAAACTTTCTCTTTTTTCATCCATTTATTTCACTCTCTTTTATTTCCTCAGTTGTAATTATAATTTCAGGCAATAACATCTTTTTATTTAATTCATTTAAACTGCTTTTTACTATATCATACTCATTTTTATTTTTTACTTTAATAAAATAAATTTTACTTCTATCTAACTCCTTTAAATTATTAATATTTATTTTTAATAATTCTTTTAGTTTTCTATTTTCTTTTATTATATTAAACATCAATACCACATTATACTATAACACTTACTTCTATATATATATTTGTCTTTATTTTTATTACTTAAATAATATTTATATAGTACTTTATCATTTTTATATCTTGTGGAGGAGAACCCTTATTCTTAATTTCTTAAAAAGAAAAACTAAGATTAATACCACCTTCTCCTCCATTATTATTTAATATTTTTACTACTTCTTTTATTTCTTTTTCATTTCTTACTTCTTTAATTCTAACATTTTTAAATCCATTTTTCAATCTTACTCTTGCTGTATTTCCACAATAACAACAATTCATTATATATTTATCAATATTATTAGTTATACATCCACTCCATCTCTTACATTTAACACATTCAACAACATAATACACTATAAACCACCTTTTTTCATTTTATACCCAATAACTGCATATATATGGCTACACAATTGTCTTTTAGCTACTCCTTGCACACTCCAAAATCTACAAGTACAACTAACCTTACTTTTATCTATAAATACTTCATATATATCACTATCTCCTTTAACACAATAAAATTTATCAGTTATTTCTATAATCATATCATCTTTTATTATTTTAAGAGCTTTTTCTATCATAATTTAACCTCTTAAATATATCTAGCATATCACTTCCTAACTTAGTTAATTCATAATATATAATTCTTTTATTTTTCTGTTTTCCTATCTTTTTTATTATACCCAATTGCACTAATTCTTTAAATATCTTAGTACTTGCTCCATTTGTAAATCTCGAATAATTACAAAATTCAGTTATATAATAATATTTTCTGTTATTATACCTCTTATTATCTTCAACATAACAAAAAAATAAAAAAAAAGTATTTAATTGCATCATCTTAATACACTACAACTAAACTATTCCTATTAGCATAATAGCTTACATTTATGCTTTCTACTAATTTTTCTAATTCTTTTAAATCCTTACGTTGTATAACTCTAAAATTTCCTTCTCCATTGTTTTTACTCATTCTACATCACTATATCATAATACATATAAGGCTCCAATCTTTTAATCATTTCATTATGCTTATCTATATCATTTATATTCATATAAGATTTATTTTCTTCTAAATATTCTACAATATAATCATAAAATATATCCATCTCTACCCTTAAAACTCCACCATCATAATAATTTAAACTAATTCCTTTCTCAAACATACTATTAGCATCTTCTCCACAAACTAAATCTATAATTTCCAACAAATCTTCTTTATTAAATCCTTCAATTTCCTTTCTTTCATATATTTTCATTACAATATTACTATATATTTTTTCATCTATAAATTTTTCAGCTATCATTTTCTCCACCATTCAATAAATTTTCTATTATATCTTCTAATCCATTTAAACTACTCCTATTAACATCAAATTCTTTTATAACATATTTCATACCAAATAAATCTTTCATTCGTTGTAGTCCATCTCTATCTGTTAGACATATATTTCTGTCTTCTAAATCTCTTACAAAACTATAATAGTTATCTCCTTTATAATTAAACCTTAATAAAAAATCTCTTTCAGGTATATTTTCTAATCTTTCTTTTGTTATAAAATAATCACTACTTTCTTCATCATATAAAGGAGCTCTATCTGTATATGTTTTAATTATTGGTATATTGTACTTATCACTAATATAAATTACAATATCCATCTTTTTATCTACTACACACAATATCTTTTTTTTCTCTTCTAACTCTTCAAATCCTAATAAACCCTGTAAATACATTCTAATCATCTAATGATTTCTCATAATTTTCTTGTGCTTCATCAAAAGCATCAAGCATTTCCTCTTCTCCAATACTATCCTTATATCCATCATT
>RZYO01000202.1 GCA_009930325.1 Spirochaetia bacterium
ATCTTCGGATAATACTTCTTCGAATAGCATTTACTCATCCTCTTCTTCATCTTTCTTTTCGTCTTCATCTTCCTCATGGTCCTCTTCTTTGTCCCATTCGTCTTCAATTTCAGAATAGAACTTTTTCTGATCTTCTTTACTTAGTTCCATTGGAGAATCTACTCCAAACTTTTCAAGTTTCTTCTGAAAGAATTTCTGATATTCAGAATCCTTTTCCTCAGTAAACATTTCAATTTTTTCTAATAGTGATTTCATTTTAAACTCCATGTGAAAATCTTTATAGTACTATTTATAGAATTATTTTAGAAACTCGTTGGCCATTTCACAAATAGGTCCCCGAGCCCGTTTCCCAGACATTTTAATATGGCCATATCTCTTATCACCTTTAAAAGACTTAACCAATCAATTTAGTCCATTATTTTCCTTGTTTAGGTACTGGTTATCAATTTGGTTTAGATCACCTGTTGCAATAAACTTTACATTATTACCACATCTGCTTGCAAGAGTTCTAAGTTCATATTTATTTAGGTTTTGGGCCTCATCCAAGATAACTACAGCATTTTCTAAAGTTACACCACGTAAAAAGTTTAATGGAATAAGCTCAATTACTCTAGGGTTAAATTCTAAATTATTGATTTGAACTGCTGGATCAATGAATAGTTTATTTGCTGGTCTAAGTTCATGTAGTTTCATAATCAATGATTTCATATGACCAATTAATGGACTAAATTTTTCATCTACAGATCCGGGCCTAAATCCAAGCTCTGCAGTTGCTTCAATGTTTGATGTTGTAACATAAATCTTCTTGTATTTTTTTTCTTGAAGTGTTAGGAATAATGCAGATGCAAGTGCTAATAAGCTCTTTCCACATCCCGCATTTCCCGAAACAGAAGTTACTAAAACATCATCATCCAATAAGAGTTGTAATAATGCTCGTTGATAAGTGTCCCAACCCTCAATTTTTCAAACTTCAAAGTTTTCTGGGACCTCTTCAACTTTCTTTCTTTTCCCTGAATAGTACATAAGTCTTCCTGTTTCTGAAAAATGGAATGAATTTGGATGTGTGGAAAAATCTTCAATCTTTCCCTTTTCATTATAAAGATCAATGAATCCAGTATATACTTCCGAATCAACCATAAATGGATTAGATGATTTAAATTCTTCAACATCTATTCCAGCTTTTTCAGCTTTTAGTCTAAACAATCTATCATTGGTTACAAATGTATATTTAGAAGGATCTTCTAACAATGAAATCTCTTCAATTATTCTGTTATCTGGTTTATTTTCATATTTCAATGTGTCTAAGATTTGAATATGATCCTTATGGATCTCCATTTCATCTAGAACTCTTAAAACTTGTTGTCGTTTAGCATTATTCTTTTTCAGTCCATCTAGTTCATCCAGTACTGTCTTTGGTATAAAAATTTCATTTTCAACACCATTTCTTAAAACTTCAATGGATTTATGGTCATCTAATAATATTGAGGTGTCGACGATGTATTTTTTCTTCAATGTATAATCCTTATTTGGGAATTTTTATTTCAAAATTAAAACCTAACTTAATAGCTGCCTTAGCTTTTAATACCAATATATCATAATCTACTTTAAATGTATATGAAGATTTTACTTCTATTAGAATGTTATCTTTTGGTATAAAAAAATCTGGATAATACCTATGTGTTTTTTCATCTTCTGTTTTGTATCAAATTTTTGGCATATCTGATTTTTTATATAAAATATCTTCCTCATTATATTGTATAAGCAATTCATCAAATATTATAGGTTCATACCCCTGAATTTTTATAATTTTTCCACTTGGTAAAACATAATCATGTCAAGATTTTTTATAACCCCCTTTACATTTATCTGCAATATTTCCATCATGAATGTGATGTATAACACCCCTTTTAGCAAAGCATGTTTCCTGAGCCTTTTTCAAATTTGTGTAATTCTCATCACCATATTTTTCAAATTTGGTTTTCTTAACTTTTAAAAATATTTCTTTTGATTGTGCTGGATATTCAACACCATGTCTTACTAGACATGTGGTCTTAGATTTTTCCCTGTTATTATAATTCTCATCACCATATTTCCTAAGTTTTGTTGATTTATTTTTATTGATATATTCATCAGAATTAAATCAGCATGTACTCGAACAATATGATGAATAACCAACCTTAAAATTTCTAAACGCTACGAGATTTTTATTGCAATGTTTACACCTTTCAGCCGTATATGTTCCTTTATATATATGCCACACACGCTGAGCCATACAAGCAGCAGGATTTAAAAATGAGGTTTTGCTCATTATTTCCTCATAAAAATATGGTCAACTTTTAATCATTGCTTTGTTTTCATATATTAAAAGACTCGTATTAATATTTCCTGTTGTGTTCAACAGTTCTCCATTTATAAATTCTAATAGTGTTTTATATTTTCTTTTAAGTTTTCTATGATATACAACACCATTTCCCAAAATATATTCAATTCTGACTTTTAAAGATATTGTAGATTTTAAAAAACATTCATCAAGATATTCCGAATGTTTATGTATAAGATCCATTATTGAGCTATCTTTAATTTTCTTATATTTTCTATATTTTATTCCTGCTCTATCAATATATTCAAATATACAATTTTTCAAAATCCAATCTATCAATTTTTCTTTTGTCACTATATACACCCTTTCTTCAAGCTAAACCCCTTAATATAGTATTTTTTAAACTTCTGTTTTTTCAGCCAATTGTGTTTGTAAAGCCAATTTTAAGATATCCTCCCTTGATGTTACATATACATTGTTCTGTGTATTATTTATAGTAGACGCAGATTTATCTCCTTGTGTTACTTTTTCTTTTCTCATTTCAAATTCAAGCTTCTTAAGGTCAAGATATTCTTGTTTCTGGTTTGTTGTTTCCATTCCTATGTCATTTGTTATCATAGAATTGGCTGCTTGTGTGATACATGTTATAAGCTTAGAGGCAATATCAACCAACTTAATTGTATCAGCAGTAACCCCACCAGCCCATTCATCTTCAATCCTATCTAATAATCTTTGTGCTCTTTCGACATTAGATTTTAGGATATCATTTGGGGTTTCCTCGTTATCAATATCCTCTTGAATTTGATCAAGCTCTTTTCTTGCTTCCTCAATGTCGAAACAATCTGATAAATTTTTACTTAACATTTTAAACTCCTACAATTAAAAGAAATCTTTCCATAAATCTATTTATGAAAAGTGTTTACATTGCTTAGAAGTTTGGTTAGGTTAGAATTAACAAATCAAACAATTTAACATGAGGATAAATATGAAAAGACTTTTTCATGAAAAATTTGAAACATATACACCGGAAGCCATTGAGATTTCAAAGGAAATTGGAGTTGAGATTAGGAAGCTTATTGAAAATTATTGTATAGATCAGGATTTTTCTGCCAATGATATTGGGCAACTGCTTATAGACGAAGTAACAATAAATATTTCTGAATTTAAACTCATTAGAAATATAAATTTTAAAAAAGAAGAAAGGAGTAAGGATGCTAAAATGGAATAATGTTAAGGAAATAATGCCTGGAACAAATGTAAAAAACATTCTCGTTTATTTCGGTAGTTCTGGGAATTTTAGGTTATGTAATTACTCAACAGATGAAAAATGTATGTTCACTGGTGGACATGTATTTTTAAAATATATTGATGGGAAAAGACATAACTATGTAGATTACCCAACTCATTGGGCTTTCAT
>RZYO01000203.1 GCA_009930325.1 Spirochaetia bacterium
AGAATGAAGAAAGATATAATTTATTATACAGAACAGATATGTGGTATAAAATTACAAGAATATCAAAAAGAAATGTTATTAACTATGCAAAAAGCAAAAGAAACAAATAATAATTTATTTATAAACTTACCAAGAAAACAAGGCTTAACTTTAATAAATAATATATTTTTAAACTTTATGCTTTGGCAAAAAGACACCGAAATCGCAGTGCTAAAAGGAGCATTAAAATCGGCTTGTGATATGCTCCAAAAAATTTACAATGTTGGGAATGCAAAAGTATTAGACTTATTTGTAATTCCTATATTTAATATGGAAGACAATCAAACACTTGAAGATTATTTTAAACAACAAGCCGAAAAAGAGTTAGGAGGAAAGAATGACAAAAAATGAAGAAACAATACAAAGATTGTATAAATTAAATGACAGTTTAAACTCTTTTGTAAATCATTTAAGGAATTATATAGACAAAAACTTGGAATTTTTTAGAAATGGTTTAGCAGATGAAGAAGATGAACGGAATAATGGAATACTTGCTGTTTTATTGAGTGTTGCAAAAATGATTAACGGAAGCAATTATTTTAAGAAAATTGATTTAAACGGAATATCACAAAATAAAACAATTAAGTTTAAAATAATAAAAGGTGGTATAGAATGAGTAATAGAAAATTAGATTGGTTAGATTGGTTAGGTGCTTTTAATAATATTGATTATGATGAAAAAGATAAATTTATTATACACGAAAAAGATAAAAACATTTTACAACAATTTAAAGACCAACTATTAGAAGAAGTTGAGCAAAAAGACCGCCGAATAGAAGAACTTGAAATACAAAACAAAAAATTAAATACCGATTGGTGCGAACATTATGCGGAAATTTTAGGTCTTAGAAGAACTATTTCACTTTTAACGCAAGCAAAAGATAGTTTAGAAAAGGACTTAGAACAATCCCAAACAAAACTAGCAATAGATAAGTTGGAAGAATTAAAGCAATTAATAAAAGAAAACTCATTGACTTACGATGGCTTTGATGCACCTGCGATGGCTTTGATGCACCTGACTTTTCAAGAAACAATCAATATATAAGAAGTTATATTCCTTGCGAGAAAATCAACTCAATGATTGCAGAGTTAAAAGGAGAAATATGATGGGAGAGATAGTTGAATTTCCAGATAATATTAAAACTAATAATTTAGAAAGTGTAGTTGAGGAAACAATAAAGAAGTGCGAACTTGTTGAACCAAAGATAAAGAGATGCAATGATTGTAAAAAAATCCTTGAAGAAAATGATATTGGTGGCAAGTCAGTAAGTTTTGAATACCATAGCACTCCAATTTACTTTTGTAAAGAATGTGAAGAATTAAATGAAATTATATTTAATTTTTTGCAAGAAGTAAGTTATCATAATTTTGGGACAAAAGAACTTAGGTGCGATTGGAATGACTTTATGGAAGATAAAATTAAGAAATTATTAAAAACAAAAACTCCAAAGAAATATATAAAAAAATATAATATAAAATTTAAGATTTTTTGATTAGGGGGAGAAAATGATTGCATATATTTGTAATAAATGTAAGAAACCGATTGATATGTCAAAAGAATGTGTTCACATAAAAGTTAGTTGCGGAAACAGAGCAATAGAAAGTAAAGGGCAATGGGGCGACAGTTGGGAAGCAGACCTTTGCGAAGATTGTGCTAATAAACTTTTGCCACTGATAGATGAATATTATTATGGTGGAAATAAGTATTTAAAGAAAGAGTTAAAAGGGGAATAAGATGTCTAACACGATACTCATCACACAATATATAATGATTTTTATAATCTTGATACTTCTACTCGTGCTAATTTTTAAACAACCAAACAACGACTCTCAAAACAAAACTGCTCTCAAAGACAAAAAACAACTGCAAAAACAAATTGAGCAGTTACAAACTGAAATAGCAAACAAAGACAAATTATACAAAAATGCAATAATTCCAAAGTTTAAAGAACGACAAAAAGTTTGGGCGATAAACGATAAAAAAATTGTTTATGGCGAAATCAAAGAAATAGAATATAATAGTTATTATGGTTACTGCACATATTATATTCCAGAAATACAAAAACTGAGAATTAAAGAAAGCGAGTTGTTTGCTTCGCCACGGGAGATAAAAAAATAAATAAAGGACAAAAATTATGGGAAGAACTAAAATAGATATAAATGATGAACAATTATATAAATTAAAACAACAATATAGGCAATGTCTTTCAATGGAAGAAATAGCCAACTTAAATGGAATAAGTAATTCTAAAATAATAGAATTTTTACAACCATTTTTTAATAACGGAGAACTGCAAATTAGAAAAGGTGGCAGAAAGAAATTAGACCCTAATCGACCAAAGAAAAAGTATAATTACTACATCAAAAAAGGCGGTTGGGGTGGGCAAAACAAGAAATTCACTGCCGAGCAAGAGCAACAAATAATTTCCGACTACTGGGACAAAGGGTTGACCGCAACTCAGTTGAAAGAAAAGTGGGGGATTAACCCACAAACAAGACACAATCTTGTGAAAAAAGTGGTGGAAAGTGGAGAAAGAACGCATAAAATCTCTGGTAAACCGCTAAAACTATACACGATTGGGGATATGCAATACTCTCTGCCACAATTAAGCCAAATGTATGGTATTCGCCAAATAACCCTAAGGGGAAGGCTTGAACGGGGCTGGGACTTGGATAAGGCGTTGGTGAAGAAAGATTATAGAAAAAAGGGCAGTAGATAGCATTACTCTTTCCGAAACCTAAAAAGATTGTTGTATATAAGAAAAGAAGGAAATATTTTAAAATTATGTAAAAATGTAAAATAATAGTTTACAATTTCGGGCATTTTAACGAAAAATGGTAAGTCCGATTTACATAAACTATGTAAACCGTCAGTTTGCGTTTTTATGATAATAAGTAAAGTGTGAGTTGACAAAAATAATAAAAATAATAAAATAATGTCATATTTAGTTTACACTTTTAACATCCTATGATATAATAGTAGTGTGAAGATGGGGACAGCATAATTGCAATGTGTTTTCGTGATTATCCCACGAATTACCCATTATCACAATTTTATATAAAGGAATGGATAATATTCAATGATAAATGATACGGGACAAAAACTACTAATTATAACTGAAAATGATGGAGAAATTTTATTTAGCGTAGAAAAAGGGGAAACTCTTAACATAAGAAGTGTTAGACAAACTAACAATGATAAGTTCTATTCTCCGATGATAGAAATCAATAAAGGGAAAAGGTTTATAAAAACAATGGTTATAGAAGAAAAGAATGTGATAAAGAAATTAAAAGATTTTCCATCAGTGTATATGGCATTAAATATTATGAAAGAGTATTTAGTGAAAAATTATAATGTGCTATTAAAAGCAGATGGTAAAAAGTATAAAATCAATGATTTAGCAGAAGAAATTGGTGTTTCAAGACAAATGGCGTCAAGATATATTAAGAAATTAAAAGAACTTAATATTGTGGCAGAGATTGATACAAATAAAGGAAAAGTATTAGCAATAAATCCAAGCATTTATTTTAATGGAAGTGAAATACCACAAAGAGTATATGATATATTCAACAAAAAGAGATAGCAAATAACTATCCCTTTTTTCTTGGAGATTCGGGTCAGATTTTAACTGACGGATAGGAGCGTTGCAGGCTCCGATGTTAAACACTTCACCACCGAATCATA
>RZYO01000204.1 GCA_009930325.1 Spirochaetia bacterium
TGGGCGATGTGTATGCATCCGATATAAGCAATTATACTAAAGCTTTATTGACACTTGGCAATATAGAAGAAAATCTAAAAAAAGAATTATCTGAAGATGAAATAAAGAGCTTAGAATTGGAGATAATTTAGAATGAAAGTTAAAATTTTAAAATGTAGCCCATTTGATAATATAGAAGAAGCTTTAAACTATATTATCAGTGATAAGGAAGTGTATGATATAAAATATATTCCAGTAATACATGATTTATTTATAATCATACACTATAATGAAAAATGAAAATAGAAGAAGAATTGAATAATTTATATAATGATATACAAAAATTTAAAGGTTTAAAAGAATTATTCGAAATAGAAGAAAGCTTAAACCCTTTATATGAACAAATAGAACAAGTACAAGAGATGAAATGCACTATAGAAAAAGAAATAATCAAAAGAGAAGAATTATTAAAGGAGATTAAGAAAAATGGATTATAAAACACAAACATCAAATACCACAGAATTTAAAACAAATATAAAGAATATTAACATATTTGTTAATAAAGATTTAGAAATAGGAGTAACCTCTAAATATTGGGGGGATTTTGAACCAAGAGAAGAAGCTTTAATTGAATTACAGATTGAAGGTAAAAAATATGTTATGGGACAAAAAGAATTTTCTCATAGAATTGTACAAAGTTTTGATTTTAAAGGAGATTAAGAAAAATGAAAGATAAAATAATAAAACTAAATTTAACAGAATTATACAAATTTATTGCAGCGAAATCAGAAAAAGAAGATGTTTTTTTAAATCCATTCGCAAGTTATAATGTCAATTCAATTGCATTATTAAATAAAATAGCAGAATTGATAGGAGAAACAGAGGAAGAAAACGGGATTTATTATAATAAAGTGTTGGATGCGAATATAGAAGAAATAGAGAGGTTGAAAAATGAGTAAATACGAAGATATAGGAAGGGAATTAGAATCACTACACAAAGATTTATTTGTAGATGATATAGGAGAGAAGAGTATAGATATTATAATCTATGCTGACAATACAGATGATTTATTAGAAGAAATTTATAATGTTTTATCCCACTATGATAAAAATAATTTTCTATATAATGTTAGAATAGGAAGAGAACAAAAAAATGAATTATCTAAGGAAGTGGAATATTTATATTTATCATATATTTGCAATATAGGAGAAGATGAGGAATCTGAGGAAGAATTGAGACAAAAAGCAGAAGATTCAAGAGAAGAATTAGCTTTTGAGACACAAAGAGAAATTAAAAGAGGAATTTATTAAAAATGAATAATTTAGAAATAGTAAAACATAATATAGATTGGTTAAAAATAATTGAGATGACATTAAAAAGGAAGGATTGGGGCAAGACATATAATTTATATATCTATGGCGATGTAGTAGTAAGTGCTACTATGGAAAGTTTTAATTTTCCTTTAAATCAAGCTACATTTAAAATAGAAGTAAAGTATCCTGAAGACAACTATCATAATAGTTGGGATAATTATACTATGTTATATATTTATTTGTCTAACTATTCTATAGATGATATAGAGAGATTAATTAAAAATAGAATAAAAAAATTATTAGATGAATTAATTAAAATGCGATTAAGGAAGAAAGCAAAACAATTATATAGTGAATTTGAATTTGAAAGTGATGATATAGATGAAGAAATGATGGAAAAATATAATTTATTAGAGGATTATTATGAAATCAATAATATATCAAATGATAATTTTAGAAGTAGTGCATTATCTGATTTTGAAGATACTATATTAAATTTAGCAAATGAAAACTATAAAGAAAAAGTAAACTCCTATGTTGAAAGAGAAAAAGATAATATAGAGGGATTATATAAAATAAAAGAAATGGTTGGTAAAGAAGAATGAAACATAAATTAACTATGGAAATGTTAGAGAATGCAGAACCAAATTCTGTATTATTTCAAGGAGAAATTGAAGATAGTCCAAATGGATTTTATATTAATGGAACTAAAAAAATGCTTAAATATGTAGTATGTAGGGGTGGAGTTCCTGATTGGTGCATCTATGCCGAAGATTGTTATAGAGATATGTCATTTGAAGAAGTTAAACGAGTAGGACATAAAGTATTAAAAGAAACTGCTAAAGTTGTTATAGAAGCAGATAAGGAAGTTTTTGGATGGTATAGAGAATGAATAATAATTTAGAAATAGTAACACATAAAATAAGGGAAGAAAGTGTCATTGAAAAAGAATTGAGAAATTTAAGAGATAAGAGGTTTAGATAAAATGATAAAAGAAAAATATTTATTAGATTATGATGATTTTGAATTTTTTGATTATGGTGATGTTCAAAATCTATTAGAAGAATTTGAAGATAAACATTATATAACCACTATGAAAGTATTAAAAATGTTATCTATTGATGAAATTAAAAATGATTTAATTAATAATATTAATAAAAATAAAAAGGAAATAGTATTATATAATGAAGATGATAGTATTGCATCTGAAAAGGAAAAAGATGTATATTATAATGAGCAAATAGAGAAAATAAAAAAATTAAATACATATAAAGAAATTGATGATTGGTTAGAAGAAGGAATAGAAGAAGGATATTTATTAAAATTATTAATACATATGGGTATAGTTATGTTTTTAAAAAAGTATAAGAAAAAAATTAAAATATTAGTATAAAATGGAAAAAGCAATGAGTGAGAAGGTAAGAAAGTTAAGTGAAGAGCCTAATGCTATCGAAATGTACAAACAAAATGGTTATATACTATCGGAAGAAACTAAAGAATATTTATTGTTTAGGGAAAAGTATAAATTAATCCATCATATATTATTAACAGCTTTATTTTATTGGGTTGGAATTTTCACAATGGGAGTTATGACTTTGGGGATGTTGATGTTTATAGGCTATCCTATAATGTGCCACTATAATAGAATTAAGGTAATGAAAAATGAATAAGGAAGAATTATTAAAAAAGGAAGTATTAATGATTAATGCTATTATAGTTTTATTGATATTGGATGCAATTACTACTATAATAGCTTTAGGACTTGGTGCAATGGAACAGAACCCTATATTACTATATTTTGTGCAATTTGGACTAAGTATTCAATCAGTAGTAATAATTAGTCATATATTGGCTATAATGGTGCTATATGGAGTTAAACTATATTATAGGAAGAAAACCAAAATCAATTTAAGCGATTTAACATTTACCTTTTTGGTAATGTGTCTCTATATTACAGTGGTTTTATCAAATGCTATTATAGTAGTAACACATATTTAAATAAGTGGGCATATTATAATAATTATAAACTTTTTGGAAAAGTTTAATCAAAAGGAAGATGAAATTAGAAGAATTATTAAAAAACAAAGACTTAGTAAAAGACCTGCAAGACTTACAGGAAGTAACTGACTATAATAGCCAGTTAAAAAAAGTTGATTACTTAACTGCAAAGTATGGTATAGAAGAATTAGAATTAAGAAGAGCCTATCATATAATTAACTCAGGTGCTAATTATTGGGATGGTTTAGGAAGTAAATAATAAACTTATAAACTTTTTAGAAAAGTTTAATCAAAATAAATAAAAAATGGAAAATAAATACGAAAAATATTATGGTAAAGTTGTGGCTACTAGAGGATATGGCTCTGGTGTGAATGTAGGAAGACTAGTGCATTTTGACCC
>RZYO01000064.1 GCA_009930325.1 Spirochaetia bacterium
AAACTTAAATTGTTTCTAAATGCTATCAAAAAAGATACTCCTATAGAAACATATATGACAATTGTTGAGGGAGATGAAAAAACTAATCTACAGTTAGCTAAAATACATGCTATGATTAAAGAAATTTCTGATTATACAAAACAACCTTTTAAATGGGTTAAAGAGTATATAAAAGAAAAAGCAGGATTGATTAGACCAATCTCTGCTCATCCTTACACCATAGCTACTAAAAGTTTTGAAGAGTGTACTAAAAATGAATTAGGAAATGCTATAGAAGCATGTCAAGAACTTTTAGATGAAATTAACTCTCATTCTTAACATATTCTTCTAATTCTTGAGTTTGAATTTGATTTGTATCTTTAAATAATTTTTCACAATCGTTGTTTAAAATTAAAAGAGTTTCTAAATCAAATACCCAATCCTCTTTAATATCTTTATCTTTAATTTGAGTTAAAGCATTTTGAATTTCTTCTTGAGAATGAGCTTTAATGAAATTCTCAGATAATTTTAAGATACGTGAATAAAAAAATCCACTCATTTTTAAATCTATAATTCCTTCATGTGGAATTAATTTAACTTCTTTTTTTTCTTTTTCCATAATAAACATATATATTTAAACCACAAAGATAATAAATTATGACAAATAAACAAACAATTGATGAAAAAATTTCTGAATTAATTAAAGAAACAATAGAACAAATTCAGATTTATGTAAATGCTACTGATGAGCAAGAAATTAGACTCAATGATAGCTTACCTGAGAGAGGAATAGATGTTTATACACTTTCTAAAAATACTATGATGTTTAAACCTCAAGGTTTATTCCAATCAAAAAGAGAAATTAACTATGAAGATATACCTTTATTTATATTGCTAGATGTATTAGAAATTTGTGAACATTATATTACATATTATTTACATCAAAAACATTATGAAAAAACTTGTATTCTAACATGGTTTAGAAAATATAAAGGTTCTTTAAATGCTACAGAACGTAATTTTTTAAGATTATGTAAAAAGATAAAAAAAGAACATCCTTATTTTATCTTTAAAGAACAAATGGAATTAATAATTAGAGACCAAATAGAATATTATTTATGAAAAAACTAAGACTAATAGTAACAACTAAATGTGATAAAAATTGTGAAGGTTGTTGTAATAACCAATTTGATATTACTAATTTACCTACAATAGAACCACATGAAATGTCTCAATATGATAAAATTATTATTACAGGTGGTGAACCTATGTTAGTTCCAGGTCGTATAGAAACTTTAGTTTATTATTTAAGAAAATTTGAGTTATACGAAGGTAATATTATTATTTATACGACAGATTTATACAGTATAGGGGAATTAGATATTTGTGGAGACATTAATGGTATTACTATAACTTTACATGACGATGATGATTTATATGAATTTGAGGATACTATGAGACGTTATTTAGAATTTAATGACACATGGTTAAAAAATAAATCATTAAGATTAAATGTATTTAAAGGTGTTAGATTACCTCAAAAAGAATATCTTAAAGATTGGATTGTTAAAGATAATATTGAATGGTTAGATAATTGTCCTTTACCTGAAGGAGAAGAATTAAAACGATTAAAGAATTTATTATGAATTTAATTCAATATGTTCAAGAAGAAATCTATGAAAAACAAGAATTTCAAGAATGGTGGTATAATGAAAATATTGATGCTTGGGAAATCATTGGTTTAGATGAATATTTAGAAATATTAAAAGAAGAAGAACAAAATACTTATCCTATAAGATATTAAATTATGAAAACAAAAACTTATAAAGTAACTGTAGTACTAACCATAAAAGAAAATACTCAAAAATATGTTGAGCAATCTATTATAGATGGTATGGAATTTACAGATGAAGAACAAATTCATTCAGTAGAAATTGAAGAAATAGATTATGAAAACAATAAACAATAACATTTCAGAAGATATATTATCTTTTGAAAATTCTAAAGAGATTGTAAGGTTAGGATTTAACATTAAATCCTTTCCTTATTCTTACTATAATCATAAAGGAGAATATGAAGGTGATATGACAGATTATATTAAAGCTACAGTAGCTAGAAAAGATTTATCTGAATTAAAGTCTATACCTGCTCCTACTATTGCTCTTGCTATTAAATGGATACTTGAAAATTATCAAATTTGGATTTTTCCTGAATGGCAATTCGGAAGAGGTAAATGGTTATTTACAATTTACAAATTAGATTCATATGATGAAACTATAAAAATTCAAGAAAATCATTATAAAAAACTTGGAGAAGAAGAATATGACACACTTCAAGAAGCATATCAAGCAGCAATAAACTATACACTTTTAAATTTAATAAAATGATTTACAATGAAAAAATAAATCAGACATTAGTATTTGGCATTTTACAAGAAGATGGATATGTATTAGCAGAAGATGGTAAAATTGAATCAGTTAGTGTAATATCATATGACGATAATGGAAATCCTGAAATTATGATTGATAGTAAAGAAATAGATGGACAATTAAAAGAAATAGAAAGTACTTTTCTATTTGGTGACAATATAGAATTAAAAATTAATGATAATAAAACTATGAGGAAATTTATATTAAAAAAGTGCTACCCAAAATCTCCTAAATTAGGATTTGAAATAGAATTTAAAGAAGGTTATAATTTTATCAATCCTGCTAGGGCTTCTACAGGATTAGATTATGAAATACAATTAAATTTAAAAGATTGCGTGGATTTTCCTGAATATTGGGAAGAAATATTAGAATTAAAAGAAGGAGATTATATTACTATTTTAAGACCTTTTGATACTAATTCTATTAAAGATGTGATTAAGATTATTAAAGTACGTGAAGATGCAATTTTTAGTAAAGCATATCGAGGAAAAGCTTGGATTCATACTATAGATTGTGCAAATAGAGAAGGAGGATTTAGATGGGAAGGCAATGGCTATTATTTAGGAGTTGATTTTAGATTATCAACAGATAAAGAAATTGAAAAATTTCAACATACTAAAAACTTTATGGCTTTTAAAGATAAAATTATAATTGATGTTTATAATGTAACAACTTCTAATATAATTAAAAATTATGTTTTTAGAGATCATGGGAGAATTACAGGTGTAAAAAATAAACATGGAGAATTTTATAAAATAGGATATGACGTTGAAATTAAGAATTGTCCTGTCAATAAAGGAATTATTACAGAATTTGTTCCTAATTTTGATTATACAGCTATATTAGTAAGACCTCTTAATTGTAGTATTGATAAGATAATAATGTCTCCTAAACAAGATATAATTGATACTATTCCTTGTTTATCTATTAAAGATATAAATGAAATCTATGTGTCTTCTAAAAAAGATTATCATTCTTCTAAACCTAATGAGTATTATGAGAAGTTAGTAAGCAAAGTAAAATCTAAATTGAAATGACAAGTAACGAATTTAATTTAAAGTACAAAGATTATATTGAAGATAGATTTGAAGGATTAGAAATTGATATTCCTGAATTAACAAATTGGTTAGATGATAAATTTCAAGAATTTATTAAAATTCCAGGATTTCAATTTGCTCAAATTAAATCTAAATTTGGATATGGTAGATTTTATGCTAATGGTTTATCAAGTGAGCAGTTAGATGAAGTAAAGTCTAAAATAACAAACTATTGTCGATGACAATTAAAATAAATTGGAGAGGAGAGGATGTCGAAGTAGGATTGGGTAAAGGGAAACCTTTATCTGATCCTCCTAAGACTTACACTAAATTATGTACAGTATATCATAATATAGGTAATAGTTACAATCCTCATACATTAAACATTTACAAAAATTCTCGTAATCAATTACGATATGAAATATACAGAGATGGTTGTTTTTACCCTTATTATGGTAAATTAACAACTGATAAAGACCTTGAAAAATCAATATTATGTCTATAATAGATGACATTATAGAAAAACTTTATATTAAAATTAAAGAATACAATTGGAATATAATATTAAGAACTTTTATGTTTAGCAATGAGTTTAGAAATATTATAATTTCATTATCAGAACTAATAAGCGATGGTAGAAGATTTACACCTCCTTTAAAAGATATATTTTTATCATTTAACTATTGTAATCCTACAAAAATTAAAACTGTAATTATTATTGATAATCCTTTAAAAGATGTAAATCTAAATAAAGGTTATGCTTTTCTTTTAAGTGATAACATTCATAAATTTCATTTTTTAAAAGCTATAAAAAACAGTAATATAAATGTTGAAGAAGATAATGAAGATTCTGTATTAATTCTTTATAATAGTTTTACAACTGATTTGGAAAGACATACAGATAAACATTTCAATATTTGGAAACCTTTTTTTAATTATCTGTTAGATGTAATTAGTAAAGATAAAGATGTAGTTTTTCTATTTATAGGAAAAAAATCATTATCTTATAAAAATGTTATTAAATCTAATAAGTATGTGGCTGTTGAGGAATTTCCAAACAATCGTAAATTATGGGAATACAATGATTGTTTTAACATAATCAACAACCATTTAAAAGAACCTATTAATTGGAATACATATCTTAAATATAAGTAATGGATATAACAATTAAAAATTACAGTACTGTTCTTAATGAAGGATATGAGTATGTTGTTAAAAGAGCTACTGGAGAAATTACATCTTTAAAAACAGGATGGTCTAAATTTGATCAAGTTGGATTAGGAGGGATAGATTGGGGAGATGTCATTACTTTAAGTAGCAGACCAGGAGTAGGAAAAACATTAGTTGTACAATCTTTAGCTAGAAATTTACAATTCTATAATAAAGACTATGATTTTAATGTATTGCATTTTCAATTTGAAATGTTAGCTAAGAATATAGCTGCTAGAGAATTTGCAGGAGTTAGTAAAAGATCATTAAGATATTTATTATCAGCAAAAGATGAAGGAATGAGACCTTTAACAGAAGGAGATTTAAATGTTTTAAAAGGTTATGTAGAATCTCAAAAACATAGACGAGAGTATGTAGTAGATACAGCTCTTACTGTTTTTGAAATGAGACAGGTTATTAAACATTTTTATAAACAACATAAAAAACCTTTTATAATTACTTTAGATCATACATTGCTAGTTAAAATGTCTCCCAATGAGAAAAATCATCAAGATAAATTACAAAACTTATCTACAATGATGGTTGAAACTAAAAAAGAATTTCCTGTAACTTGGATTATACTTTCTCAATTAAATAGAGAAATTGATAATTCTGAAAGACAAGTACCAGGAAAATTATCAAATTATCCTAATTCTGGAGATGTATATGGATCTAAGAAATTGGATCAATAGTTTAAATTTACCTTTATTTTAAATTATTAAGTATGCTGTTAAACAGGGAAACTCTCTATGAGACAATCCTGTGCTAAATCAAATGGTAACACGTTTGTAAATGCCAAACGACTAGATATTGAAACTAATAAAACACTTGGCAGATGAGGAGGTAGCATAATAGGAATCTGTAAATCATAAGTCCAAGCATCAATATTTTGATGGAAAAGAGATTATAAATTTTCCAGAGACCTACCTCACGTTTTATTAGAATATAATATATCCACGAAAGCAGCACTCGTCAGGTAAAAACGAGAAGATATAGTCTGAACTATACAGTGATGTATAGAATTTAAGGATAAAGAACCTTAAAGATAACAAATTGGATTTCCTCCAGCAATGTTCTGATGTAGTAATTGCTTATAATAAACCTTCTAAATATAATTTAGCATTATACGGACCTGAAAAGTTTATTATAGACAATCCTAATCTCATAGCAGCACATGTATTAAAAAATAGAATGGGTACTAATCCTATTTTATGGTATTTAGCAGATTATCCTACTATGAGTTTTAATGAAGTAGAATCTCCTCAAAGAAAAGAATGGCAGAGTTAAAATTACAAGATTTATCTCCTATTTTGAGAAAAGATTGGGAGATTGATATTCCTAATGCAGCTAGATTTGCTGTTAAATTAGGATATATTAGCAAAGAATTACAGATACCTACTGTTAGAGTTTATGAAAATGAATTAAAATTAAAAAATGGATTTTATTTAGAATTAGTCAATTGGGAATCAGCTCCTTATGATGAAAGCAAAAGAGTATTGTATTTTTATAAATATAATCCTGCTTGGCAAATGTTATATAAAAGTACATCTAAAAATTCTTATTTAATTCCTATTTCTGATTTGACAGTATTTAAAGAAACAATTACAACTCAAGTAGAGTTGCCAACACAAAAAGAAATTATTATAGAAAAAGAATTAGAAGATCCTCCTATGTCAACTATGACACTAAGAGATTATATTGCAATACATTTACAATTAGCAGTATCTTCTAAATCTTGGATTAACGATTTAATCGTAATAAAAAATGGAAATAACACTTCCCACTCAGGTTGTTGCAGCAGAAACAATTAACCCTAGAAACCTCATCCTTTTTAGTAAACCTAAAATTGGTAAATCTGAAGCAGTATCAAAATTAAAAAATTGTCTTATATTAGATTTAGAATCTGGTACTAAGATGTTTGATGCTATGAAAGTTGAAATTACAGATATCAATCATTTATTTAAAGTAATTAAAGCTATTAAAGAATCTGATCATAAATATGATTATATCGCTGTAGATACAATTACTAAATTAGAAGAAATGATTTTGCCTTTAGCAGAAGATATTTATTCTAAAACTCCTATGGGTTCTAAATGGTTTACAGAAGGAAAACTTAAATATAATACTATTATAGCTTTACCAAATGGTAGCGGCTATTTATATTTGAAATTAGCTTTTGTAAAAGTAATTAATGCTTTAAAAGCACTTAATACAAATTTAATTTTAATTGGTCATGTTAAAGATATTATGATTAATAAAACAGGAGTTGAATTTTCAGCTTTAGATGTAGCTTTAACAGGTAAATTAAAATTATTATTAGCATCTGACAGTGATTCTATAGGTTATATGTACAGAGGGAAAAATAATGAAAACTTCATAAGTTTTATATCAAGTGATGAAGTTGCTTGTGGTTCACGAAGTAAACATTTAAGAAATGCAAATATTCTAATTTCAAAATTAGAAGAGAATGGAGAATTAGTAACATATTGGGAAAATATTTATAAATAAATTAAAAATTAATAAATTATGTTTAACGCAGAAGAATTTAAACCTAAAACTGGTGGTGGTAGTAAAGTATTAGATCCAGGAACACACAAATGTCAAATCGTAAGCATCGCTCTACAAGCACCTCCTTACAAACCTGAAAGTTATTATGTAACTTGTTTAGTAGAAGGATTACCTGAAGGAGATGGTTTTGAAGGTATCGCTAGAGACAAAAACAATCCTACATTAGGAAACTATGAAGGTAAAATAGCTTATGTTAATAATGGAATGTATTCCTTTGACACTTGGCAACCTCCTAAAGGAGATACAATTACTAGAGATGAGCAGATATTTAATTATGTTATGAATATTGCTAGAAATTTAGGAGTATTAGAAAAAATTCAAGCTGATAAGTTTACAGCAAATACTATTGAAGATTTTGTAACAGGTATTCAAAAATATATTTGTGGAGTATGGGGATACTTTACAATTGCTGGAAAAGAATACTATACAGAAGGATATGATAGACCGAATTATAGATTGTTTTTTGCTAAATATGATAAAAAACCTTCTATTGCACTAGAAGAAAATAACGTATTACCTTTTAATGAAGCTGTACATATTATTAAAACTGAAAAAGGAACACCTGTTAATCAAGTTAATAACGATGACGATGGTGAAATAAGAATTGTTGTAGATACAGACGTGTAATGTTTAAAAGTACAGATTACATTCATAATATTAACGATGTACCTTCAGCTTGGATTTTTGAACATTATCTTAAAACAGGTAAATTAAAAGGTCAATCTATCAAGAAAAAAAGTATATTTAATGAAAAGGACAGCAATCCTTCATTAGTAATATATTATAATCATAGATTTAAGAAATATATGTTTAAAGATTTTTCTACAGGTGTTGCAGGAAGTGCAGTAAATTATATGATGAAAGTATGGAACTGTACATTTAGTGTAGCTTGTAATCGAATTATGAAAGATTACAGGCTACATTTTGAAGAATATGAACACATGATAGATGAAGATGTTACTATACAAGGTTGGAAAGTTACTGAATTTAAAACAAGGAAATGGAATAAAGATGATTTAAATTATTGGAGTCAATATAAAATTACACAAGATCTTTTAGAACTTTATAATGTTAAACCTTTAAAGTTTTATAAAATGTCTCTTTTAGAGAATAAACAAGTGATAGAAGATTTTATAGTAAAAGATACTTGTATATATGGTTATTTTTATGGAAATGAAGAAGGGAATTTAGCTAAAATTTATCAACCTTGTAGAGAAGATAGAAAATTTATAAAAGTTACTAATTATGTACAAGGTTTAGACCAATGTAATAGAAATGACTTATGTATTATTGCTTCTTCTCTAAAAGATATTCTAGCACTTAAAACAATAGGTATTAGAGCTGATTTTGTCGCACCTGATAGTGAGAATACCATTCTTACAAAAAGTGTCATAAACACGCTTAAAAGACGTTATATAGATGTTATTACAATATTTGATAATGATACGCCTGGAATTAATGCTATGAAAAAATATAAAGACTTGTATAAATTACGTTTCTGCTATCTTCCTTATGAGAAAGATCCTGCTGAAATATTGAAAAACCATTCTATAGACGAATGTCAAAGAAAAATAGTACCTAAAATAAATAAAATATTAAACGACTAATAATGATAATAGAACCTTTAGTTACATACGAAACAGCTTTATTAGCATCAAAAAAAGGATTTAGTAAAAATTGCAATGCTAAATGGTATTTTTTCATTTTTAACAAAAATGTATTTGGAAGAACTGAAAAGTCTATAGATGATTTAGAACTATTATATAAAGAAAATGAAATCTATTGTACTACTAATCATTTAGGTATAAAAGATACAGATATTTCTTTAATGATTTGTGCTCCAACGCAATCTTTATTACAAAAATGGTTAAGAGATAAATATAGAATAGATATTCAAATTACTAGAAATAAACCTGGGTATAATGAATATCGTGTTGAGATTTATCAGACATTTACTAATTTAAATACATATGTATATAAACAAATTAATGAGGATAATTCTAATTTCTGTAAGTGGTTTAGTAATTATGAAGATGCTTTAGAAGAAGGACTATTAGAAGGATTAAAATTAATAAAAGATGAATAAATTACAATTTTGGTGGAATAAATCTATATTAAGAAAAGATATAGTAAGAAAAGAAGAAGGGTTTAATGTTTATGGTGATAAATTTTTTAAAATCGAATCAGATTCTCTTGATTTTATAAGCATTTATGAATATCAATTAGTTGATAAACATACTGCATTTAGAGATGAAATGGAATTACCTAATGATAAGTTAATAAAAGTAACACATAATAAAGTAATTACTGCTTTAGTAAATCGTGATATGCTTGTTATTGATGAAAAAGGTAGATTCTTTCCTGGAGAAAAATCAGTACATAATCATGTTTATTACAATGATAAAACCTTCGTATTTGCTTACGATGTTGATTTTAAATTAAATTTGTATGATATTTCAATTTAATTAATTATATTTGCAAAAAATATAATTTATGAATTGGATTTATGACAACAAAGAGATTACATCTCTATCAGACATTCCTAGCAATGCAATTGGATTTGTTTATGTAATAGTTAATAAAAGTAATGGTAGAATTTACGTGGGTAAGAAAATACTTCATACTTCACGTAAATCTACTATTTCTAAAAAGGAAAAAACAGAAACAAAAACAAAAAAAAGATTTAAAAAAGTTGTTAAAGAAAGTAATTGGAAAGATTATTATGGTTCTTGTATAGAGCTTAAACAAGATATTGCTAAATATGGAAAGGACAACTTTGAAAGAAAGATTATAGAGTTTTGTCACTCTAAAAAATATATGTCTTATTGTGAAATGAAATATCAAATATTATACAATGTACTAGAAACAGACAGTTATAATGGAAATATTCTTTCACGATTTTTTAGAAATGATTTAAAAAATGAAGTATAATATTATTTATGCTGATCCTCCTTGGAGTTATAAAGTATGGTCTGAAGCTACAGGAAATGGTAGAAGTGCTGCTTCTCATTACAATACGATGAATAAAGAGGATATTCAAAATTTACCTATTTCTTCTATATGTGAAAATGATGCTGCATTATTTCTATGGGTAATAGCACCTTGTTTATTAGAAGGAATAGAACTTATAGAAAAATGGGGATTTACTTACAAAACTGTAGCCTTTACATGGGTTAAAAGAAATAAAAAAGCAGATTCTTATTTTTGGGGAATGGGTTATTACACAAGAGCTAATGCGGAATATTGTTTACTAGCTACTAAAGGAAAACCATTAACACGTCAAAGTAAAGCTGTTCATCAAATATTAGATGATAGAATTACAAAACATTCTGAAAAACCTAATAGTGCAAGAGAAAGAATTGTTCAATTATTTGGGGATCTTCCAAGAATAGAATTATTTGCAAGAACAAAAGCAGAAGGATGGCATTCGTGGGGTAATGAAATTGAAAATGATATTGAACTATGACATTAGTTGAAGAAATTGAAAAACAAGATGAGTTTTTTTCTAAACAAATTTACTTATCTTATTCAGGATTAACAAAATTATTGCAAACACCTATCTTATATTATAATCATTATATTCTTAATGAAAGAGATGATAAGAAAAGTGCTGCTGCAATAGAAGGAGAATTATTACATTGTTTATTATTAAATCCTGAAGAATTTGATAATAAATTTGTATTAGCCTTAGATAAATTACCAAGTGATAATGCTAAAATTGTAATTGATAGGATATATTATCATCATACTCAATTAGAGGATAACGATAAAGAGAATCTTGTAGATTATGGTAATGCTATTATTGATATCTTAGCTGATATTAATTTATATCAATCTTTAAAAACAGATGCTCAAAGAATAGAAAAGATTACTGGTGTACAACAGAATCTTGATTATTGGGAACATTTAAAAACAAGTAAAGATAAAATACTTGTTACACAAGAATCATATGACTATGCTAAGAAAGCAGTTGAAAAAATTAAATCTAATTTTAGAATTACAACTATTATGGGATTTAATAAGTCAATTTTGAATAACATAGATGTATATAATGAGATTGCAGTTGATAGTGATACAGAATATGAATTTAAAGTAAGAGGTATTATAGATAACATGGTTGTAGATCATGATAATAAAGTTATTAGAATTAATGATTTTAAAAAAACATCTAAACATATTTCTAATTTTGAAGATTCAATTGAGTTCTGGCAATATTGGTTACAAGCAGCTATTTATACATATATGATTAAACATTCAAAATATTACGTTGAAGGTTATACAATTGAATTTAGATTTATAGTGTTTGATTTATTTTTACAAGTGGGAATGTATAAAATATCAGAACATACTATGAGTATATATTTAAAAGAATTAGAAGAAAGTTTTTATAAAGCTTCTGAACATTTTAACAATAGATATTTTGATTTACCTTATAAATTTATGATAGAAGAAGGAGAGATAACGATATGATGAGTGAAATTTATAGAAAACCTTTTCAGAAATCTTATACTTTTTTATATCCTGCATTAGGATTGAGAAAGAATGGGATTAAACCTGAACAAACATTTTTAAGTGCTAATAATATACAAGATAATTGTCTTATTTGCATTTATAAAATAACAAATGACGAAACATGGAGAAAATTTGAATATGGAACATTAAGAGAACATCCTTTATTATTACACATTTTAGATTTTCCTAACAATAAAAAAGCTTTTATATTTAATTTAGAAGATTTTAAAGAAGATATTAACTTATTGAAAAATAGTAAATATTCTAAAATATCTAGTAGATTAAAAAAATATATTATAGATTACTATGGTGTAACATCACCTATGTTTGTATATATTGAATCTTTTTTATTTCCTGAAAAATATATAAAAAGATATAGCGAATTATTAGCAATAGATGAAGAGGTGCTAATGGAAGTGGGAGAATTGTGTGAGAAAATAGATCTTCTTAAAGAAGAATGTCCTTATGCAATTACAGAAGAAATGATTGCTTATAGTAACTATATAACAGTATAATATGGAAAAATGTATGTTTATACATAATGCTGAATGGCATGAAAAAGAAAGTTTTAGGTTATTACCAATTAATCTAAACTGTCCTTATAATGAAATGCTTTATGATTGTGAAAATAAAGTACTAATGATTATTAGTAAGGATAAAAAACAAAAACCAATGTTTATCCCTGCAATAAATAAAAAAGGAAAAACAATTACATTAAGAAGAACAAAAGAGTTACAACAAGAACGACAAATTATAGAAATGTATTATGAATATTTTTTAGAAGATATGGAAGATATTAAAGATATGATAGATTTAGTAGCTGTAAATAATTTACATCCTATATTACGAATATTAGACGATGAATAAAAAATATTGGGTATATGACTTAGAAACTATTGTAAACTGTTTTATAGCAGTTTTTGAATCATTAGTGGATAAAGAAAGACATATTTTTATAATACACGAAACACAAAACGATACTGAAAAATTAATAAAATTTTTAGAAAACGATATAATAAATAACAATTGGCACTTAGGCTATAATAATTTAGCCTTTGATAGCCAATTGATAGAATACATCTTAGACCATAAAGATTTATTATTAAATCAAATAGCAGCAGACACAGCACAAGATTTATATCATTATGCACAACACGTAATAGATTTATCAAACTCTAATCAGTTTTTAGATTACGCGCCTTTTAAATTAAGACTTAAAAATGTAGATATCTATAAGCTTAATTATTGGGATTCATCTGTAAAAAGGTCAAGTCTAAAATGGATACAATATTCAATGGATTGGGAAAACGTTGAAGAAATGCCTCATGATTTTAGAGAACCTGTAAATACAAAAGAAGAATTAGAAGTAGTAGTTTCTTATTGTATAAATGATGTAAGTTCTACAAAAGCTGTTTATAATTTCAAAGATAAAAAAGGCGAACAAGTAATGATTAGTCAAATAAATCTAAGAGGACAGTTAAGCAAAGAATTTAAATTAGGTTTGCATTCAGCAGCAGAACCTAAAATTGCTAAAGATGTCTTTTTACATTTTTTGTCTAAAAAAATGAATATTAATAAAAAAGAATTAAGTTTAAAAAGAACATATAGAGATTTTGTAAAACTAAAAGATGTTATTTTACCTTATATTACTTTTAAAAACGAAAAATTTATAGGTGTTAAAAAATGGTTTGAATCTTTAACTATAGACACTGCAGTTTTAAAAGAAGAAGAAGAAAAAACAAAAGGTCCTAAAAATGTAAAAACTATAAATACTGCTGAATTTACATATGGTTTAGGAGGCGTACATGCTTGTGCTAAATCTGGTGTATATAAATCAGAAAATGGTAGAGTTATTAAATCATGTGATGTCAAATCATTTTATCCAAACATGGCTATTAAAAATGGTTGGCATCCAGCACACATACCTTCAAAAATATTTTGTGAACAATATGAATGGTTCTACAATGAAAGATTAAAATATCCAAAAACAAGTCCTTTAAATTATCTTTTTAAGATAGTACTCAACAGTTCATACGGTTTGTCTAAACAAAAGCACTGTTTTCTATACGATCCACGTATGACTTTACAAATTTGCATAAATGGTGAACTACTACTGTCTATGCTTATAGACTGGTTAATTACAGAAATTCCTACTATAGAAATTTTAATGGCTAACACAGATGGTTTTGAAGTAAGAATTGATAAAAAAGATGAATCTGTTTATAATAGATTATGTTCTGAATGGGAATCTCTTACAAATTTAGAATTAGAATTTGTTGACTATGCTAAAATGATTGTAGGCGACGTTAATGTTAGCGTCTTAACCTTGTGAATTGACTGGAAACCCTATCATTAAATTGAGGGCAATCAGCAGCCAAGCTTATAGTGTAAAAACTATTTGAAGGTTCAGAGACTATCGAAAACACAGAGTTGTTATTCTGGAAGTGAGTAGAGTACATATGTAGTACAACATGTGGAAGCGCAAGGCAATTATTAAGAAAAATTTGTTTATAACAATTATATTGTTTATATTATAGTGTAACTATAATAAACAAATATGAAAGCAAATAAAAATGATAAAGTATGTGGAATTTATTGTATAATAGATAAAATTAATAATAAAAAATATGTTGGAAAATCAAAAAACATATATTTGAGAATTATTGAACATTGTTATCTTTTAAAAATAAAATCAAAAGATGAAAATCCATATTTAATCCGTGCTTGGCACAAACACGGAAGAGAAAATTTTACATATATCATTTTAGAAAAGTTATCTTTAAATGAAAAAGTAGTAGCAGAACGAGAATTATATTGGATGGAACACTTAAATACCCTTGATAGAAAATATGGTTTTAATTTAAGAAGAGAGTCAGATACAAAAATGATTGTATCTGAAAGCACATCTAAAAAAATATCGGCTAGATTAAAAAAAGAATGGAAAGCTGGAATAAGAAGTCAACATGGTGAAAAACTATCACAAAATTGGCAAAATAATCCTGAAAGAAAAGAAGAACAATCTGCTATAATGACAAAAAATTTAACTAAATATAAATATGATATATTCGATTTAGAAAATATATTTATAGAAAGGTGTACTTATAAAAGATTATGCGAGTTAAATTTAAAAAATGTCATGGCTACGTTTTATAAAAAGAAAACTAATAAAGTAAAATTTAAAAATTACTTTATAGAACGATTAATAATTGAAGATATAGTCCGATACTCCAAGTAATTGGAGATTAACAGAAAGTAACAATTACATCTCAATAGATGTTAATGGAAAGACTAAATGTAAAGGAAGATTTGAATTTGAAGATTTACCTTTACATAAAAATAAATCTAATTTAATAGTTCCTAAAGCTATTTATGCTTACTTTGTAGATAGTATAAAACCTGAAGAATATCTTAAAGATAATCGTAATATTTACGATTATTGCTCAGGAGTAAAAGCTAAAGGTAATTGGAAATTTTATGAATTGAAAGTTGTTAATAGAGAATATACAGAAACAAAACTAAATAAAATAGTAAGGTATTATGTTTCTAATAATGGATGTAAGATAGTAAAAAGAAATCCAGATGGAAGAGAGATTCAAACTGAAAGTGGGGAATGGATGCAAACTATCTTTAATAAATTTCAAGATAAAGAATGGAAAGATTACAATGTAAATGAAAGATGTTATCTTGAAAAGATTTATAAAGAAATTAATAACATTGAACCTATAGAAGAAAATAAACCAAAACAATTAACATTTGATTTATGGTAAAATTACAATATGTAGAAGGATGGGAAACGCCTATAGTAACTTATGAAGAATTACGAATTATAGACGATGAAACAGAAGAAATAATAGCTTCTCATAAATATAATTATGATTATGGAGAAGTACTAGAAAGTGGAGAAAATTTGGTATCAGCAAATGATGAAGCTTTATCAAAAGTAATATCTCATAAAGATATAGAAGGACTGCATGATTTTTTAACTATAATTGATAAAGAAAATATTGAACTTCCTGTAGCGCTTAACAATAAACTTTTTGCCAATGTTATTGTTTTATTGGATAATTTAAATACAGAAATTCAAGAAATAAAAAATGCAAGATTATTATTAAATAAATACACAGTTTGTAATATGGATTTCAATAATGCTGTAGATAAAGTGTTAGAAAATCTAAAAGACAAACAAGAAACATTAAACAAATTATTATTATGAAAAAATTACTAATTTTAACAACTTTTATATTTATAGTTGTTACAGCAATATCACAAACAGATAGTCAGAAAACATCTTACAATATGGCTGCTCAATTTTTAACAGACACTTATGCTACTATAATAAGCAATGATATTGCAAATGGTTATATGAGTGTTTATGCTATGATGCCTATAGAGTATTCAGATTATTTTATTAAAATTGAAATGAAAACTTTTGTAGATACTTACTCAGATGTATCATTATATACTCCATGGAGTTATAATAGTGAATTTGATACTATCCAATGTATATTGCTTGTGGAAGATAAAGAATATGTAAGTGTTATGTATTCTGATGCGTTAAATACTATATTTTTCTTTTTTGAATGGAAATAGCAGATTGGAATGAAAGAGTATTTCAAATTAAATCTATAAAAGATTTTATAAACGATAATACAGAAAGATTCGCAAATGATCGACAATTACAATATTTATGGGGAACTTTAAATAGGTCATTGATAGATTTAAATGAATCAATTATAGATGATTGTATAATTAATATAAACAAAGAACTTTATGACGAATAAAACGGTAGTAATACCAATATATAATTGGACATTGACGTTCATAGAATTAGAAGATGCAAAAGATGCTGATATATTTTCAGCATATATGAAAGATTTTAACTGTAATAAAGAACATGATTCTTTTATGATAGCTTTAGCAAAAGGGTTAATGGATATAGGACTTACAAAAACTATTCCTGAAACTATGCAAATATTTGTTGCTATTTTTCCTAGCTCTTCACCAGAAGCTAGAAGAAATACAATAAATCATGAAAAAAGACATATAGAAGATGAAATTCTTGAATTATCAGGAATAGAAGATAAAGAAGCTGCTGGTTATTTAGCAGGGTATTTAAGTGAAATATTATATTGATATGATAATCGGAGTGGGTTGCCATAAACAAGTCGGAA
>RZYO01000065.1 GCA_009930325.1 Spirochaetia bacterium
TATTACACCATGATCTGGACAGGATACTCTATTAGTACTTGCTAAAACATATACAACAATAGTTCCAACATCAAGAGATCTCCATTTTCGTAAAGTATTATTTTTGTCGTATCCTGGTAATTTTTTTCCACAGATTGGGCATCTGTTCTGCTCTTTTTTATATAGTTCTACATGAATATAAAGTTCTTTAATATTAGTGGAATTTGTAATTAATTCACAACTTTTAACTTTTACATTATTGACACCGATTAATTCTTTTAATAAGCTCGTTCTAGTCACTGGTTATACCTCTTTTGTTGGTTTGTAGTAAAACTACAATAGACGATAACTGGTGACTTTTTCAATTATATTCCTAAAATTAAAATTTATTTATTTCTTTACAACTCCAATTTACTGATATTCATTACCTTCAATTTATTAAATTTTACCCACACTTACTGATGAAGCCTCAAAAAAAGCCTTATTTTAATAATTTTAATATCAATTTGATTATTAATAACTAGTTGTGAATTAAATTTCACAACTAATGAAACTCTATATGTAACACCTTATGGTACAATATGTCTTTACAACTATTTTTGGGATACTAGATATTTACTTTCAGTACAAAATGAAGACTTATACTATCTTGCAACTATATTGAAAATAGACGCTGGAGAACGTCTTATATCACATAATATTAGCAATGATTTATCAAAATTCTATGTTCTAATTGGTAATAGCCATGCGAGATGGAAGCCAAAAGGTATAGGATTATTTGTATTCGATATAACAGACCCCGAAAATAATACTTATAGCTACAATTTTCGTGTAAACAATGCACTAAAGACTATCATCAAAATTACAGATAAAGATATTGTTGATGTTGAAATTACAGATGATTCTCTCACATATACAGAAAGCTCAGAGGAAGATACAATAATCTATTTTAACGATCTTTAATTTTGATTGAAATTTCACATCCTCTTAATTCGACATACTTCAAATAAGAGGATGTTTTTATTATTAAAATATATTAATCTAATTCTATTATTCATTACAAAACCTCAAGTTAGCAGTATCTTCTATAAGCATTTATGTAAAAACAATAAACCACTAGTAATTTAAATATTTTTGTATTATATAAAAATTAAATTTTTTACTTTCCAACAATCTCATTAGGAGAAAGAGAACCTAAAGATACAATTACTTTAAGAGCTTCTTCTACTGAAATATCTAATTCTGTATAATCTTCTTTGTTTAAATATATTAAGAACCCATTAGTAGGATTTGGAGTTGTAGGAATAAATATAGCCGATTTTTCTTGATTATTAATAAGAATAGTTTCCTTTGTAATAAAGCCTAAACTACTACTCAATTTATCATTTGGAAAATTTACAAATACTACTTTCTTAAAATTAAAAGATCCTTTTTTTGAAAAATTATCTGTTATATCTTTTAATGGAGAATATATTGATTTTATAATAGGAACTTTTAAAAAAATTCTCTCAACCAAATGCTTTAATTTTTTTCCTAAAAAACTATTTACAAGCACACCAATAATAAAAATTAAGATTATTGTAATGATAAACCCTAATCCTGGAATAGGTCTTTCTAAATATTGGTTTAAAATTTTAGCTAAAAAAGTATCTCCAAATATTACAACCTTATAAATTAACCATATAGTAAGACCCATTGGTAAAATCACAAAAAATCCAGTTAAAAACCTATTTACTATATAATTTGACTTTTTAGTATTTTCTTTATTCATTTTTTTCCTCATGTTTTAAAAAGATATTATATTGTCACATAAAAAAAAACAATAGAAAAATACTTTAATAGATATTCAACAAATACTAAAATATTGAAAATAAACGTAAACATAAATTATTAAAATATTAATAAATAAAAACTTTCAAAATCTAATAGATTTAATAATTATGAATACTCAGAATAAAGATTGAACAGATATAAAAATTACCTCCAATGTAGTATCAAAAATTATTTTGTCTACGTTGGAGGCATATCATCATTCTACTTTTGAGGTATTATTTCAAAATAATATTATCTAATTGTTAACCCCATTGTTGCTGAGAATGTTGCAAGGGTGTTTTCAGTATATCTACCTGCATTAGAAGCTACAGACCAATTAGTTCCAGAATATGAACTAGATCCCTTTGCGGTTCCACCAAGGAATCTAACATTTCCAAAAATTTCAACATTATTTTTTAGCTCATAGCCAGCTCTAAGTGAAGCATCCAAAATAGAACCTTCAAATTCAAAAGAAGCTCCATTAATTAAAGCAGAGGATGCATATAAACCTGTTATATCAGCTGATAAGTCTACACCAAATGGAGTTTCCCATCTTGAGTAGATATGAATAGCAGGAACAGGTCCTACATTTTGAGATACTGCGACTACATTCTCTTTAGCAGGATCGTTACTAACATCTTTAAATACAATAGAAGCATTTCTAATTTGAAGAGAAAATCCCACTGCAAAAGTTACATCTTTTTCTTCAAGTAAATCATAGGAATAAGATACTCTCCAAAATGGGAAGCCATATTTTAATTCAGTTACTCCATCAAAATCTTTTCCATCTACTGTAACAGTTGATTCAAAAGGAACAACAGTATTTATTTCAAGTGGTTGATAAAGAAATGATATACGATGGCGATCATTTATAACTGCACCAACATTATATCTTTCGAATGGAAATAGAATATCCTGGCCACCTTGAGATACATAATCAAATAAATTTCCAGGCTCTCCTATTTTTATTTTATGGCTAAGAACAGATACTAAACCTGTTTCATAATCAGCAAAGAATTGTACCGGAGCATCTTCTTTATTGATTAATGAGGCATCATAATTTGCGAAAATTGGACTTGCTATACTTAATAACAAAAAAATTAAAATAGTTAAATATTTTTTCATTTTTAGCTCCTTGAATAATTTTATAGAGTAATAATTATCATCACCAAAAACCAAATTTAAAATTTCTTTTTTAATTTTTTTTCTTTTTTATTTATATTATTAAAGACTTTGATTATTCTTAATAATTATTAAACTATATTAATTAATTAAAGTATGTTCTTTTAATTTATTGTTGTCAATATTTGATTTATACAAGTATTTTTTTTATCAAAAGCCATTTTTATTCTTTATTAACGGGTAAATAACCATGGTTTTTCAATAAAAAATACTAAATCTAATAATTTATCATCAAATATATGAAATTGCTCAGGCATTTTTGAATTAATATAACCAGATTTTAAGCTTACAGTATTATCATCATAAAATAGTTTTAAATTATATGAATAACTATTTGAATAATGCTCATTAACATCTTTCCAATTTTCAAAATCTATACTTGAAAAAAATGATTCAACATCTTTTTCATCAATTTTAAATTCATATTTTTTCATTTGGCCTAAATATACCATAGGATATAAACAATGATTAATAGTTCCATTAGATGAAATTTCTATAGATTGTTTTACATATTGTGGAAGACCATTTCTTTGAACTTCTAAAATTAACTGTTTTATTTCTCTCATATTATATCTCCTAAATTAATGTTATCACAGTAAATAATATAACTAAAGAACATAATATCAATAATAATAAATCCTACATTCAAAAGCATAAAATGTTAGGAATTATTTTTTATGCTATAATAAGATTAATCTATCTTATACAGAAATGGAGAAAAAAATGGATTGGATAAAAAGTCTTCAGAATGCAATAAATTATATTGAAGATAATTTAACAGAGGAAATCGATTATGAAAAAGTTGCAAAAATCGCAAATTCTTCAACATTCAATTTCCAAAGAGTTTTCTCAATATTATGCAACTATACTTTAGGTGAGTATATTAGAAATAGACGTCTTTCTTTAGCTGGAAGTGAATTAGCTTCCACAAACCAAAAAGTAATTGATGTTGCATTCAAATATGGCTATGAATCTCCGGAGAGTTTCTCAAGAGCTTTTTATAATTTCCATGGAATTAATCCTTCTCAAATTAAAAAAAAGGGAGGAAAGCTTAAATCCTTTTCAAAAATTTCTGTAAAATTAAAATTAGATGGAGGAAGCATTATGGATTATCGCATTGAAAAACACGATGAATTTAAATTAATCTCAAAGAAAAAGTATTTCCCAATAGAACTGGAAGAATCACAAAAACAAATACCACATTTTTGGACTGAATGTAAAAATGATGGATCTCTCAATACATTATTATCAAAATATTTTGATAATAATGGGTTATTTGAAGATTCAGTTATCGGAATATGTTTTGAAAATTCCGATAGAAAAGAAGAAATCCCTTATGGAATAGGTGTATTTTATAACGGTGAAAAAGTTGAAGGAGATTTCCAAGTTGATCTAATACCTTCTCTTAATTGGGCAATATTTAAATCTATTGGTCCTATGCCAATTGCTATACAAAGTTTATTAAAAACTATTTACTCTGAATTTTTCCCTTCAAGTGAATATAAACCAAGTGGTGGATATTATTTAGAAGTATATCCTAACGGTAATATGTCAGCTAGTAATTATGAATGCGAGATTTGGATTTCAGTTGATAAAAAATAATAGGTTTCTTTAAAATAATATTTTTTAGAACTGTATAAATACTTATAAAACATAGAGAAATTCTCTATGTTTTATTATTTTTTTCTTATTTATTAATAAGGTGTCACTTTGTTGAGTAAACACCTTTTAATTTTTTATTATTATTTTAAATTATTTTTTATAGCCATAATTTGACTATTATTTAAACCAATACTCATTAGATACTTTTCAGCAATCATAGATAAGTTTGAATCTTTTACTTCTGTTCCATTAGCAATATTTTTTAACATATTAAATGGGGTATCTGCAATATAATCATACTGCATTGTACCTTTTTCAACACCATAATAATTAGAATAACTCATCATATAATCGGTTTCAATTTCTTCTAATGAAGCATTCATTAGAGCCTCTAATACTACAGCAGCAAATCCAGCTCTATCTTTACCTTCGTTACAATGAATTAAATAAGGTCCTTTGTTTTCACTTAAGAAAATAAATCCTTTAGCTAATTTTTGGCCAAAATCAGCAGAAGTATAATCAACATCCATATCTAATAAAATAACTTTTCCCATTTCATACATATCTTTATACCAAGTTATAGTATCCATATGTTCTTTTAAACTTTCTTCATTATCTGCTAAATTAATTATTGTATTTATTCCATATTTTTTAGCAAGATTTTCAGCATATGGTGCTCTAGCATCAGCTAAAGATGGGTTACAAGATCTATAAACTATACCTGCTTTGATATCACCTGCACTGATTGTTCTAAAATTTGCAAACATTTCATCACTGTCATAGTCATTTCTTTCTTCTGATTTAGTTAAATGTCTTGTTTGATATTCTAATAAATAAGAGCCTTTATCAGCCATAGATATAACAATTTTTGTACCTTCACTTGCACCTGTTTTCTTTAAGCAGTTACCATAATTAATTGCAAAATATACATTATCTTCTTTAATTCGAATTAAGAAATTACCAACATCTACATCACTATAAGTTGAGACAATTGGTGCTAGATAAGAATCCTCTCCAATACTTATTTTAACCATATCCCCATAATCATAGCCTTCTTCCATCAACTTAGTTGTTGTTAAATCAGTTTCTAAATTTCCATACTTATCTGCTGCAACTATTGAAGCTTCAACAGCATTATAAACAACAACTTCTTTTTCCATTGACATTTGCATACTATCTTGAGTTGAATTACAACTAGATAATACTAATGCAAAAGAAATTAACATTAATAAAAACAAATTCTTGATTTTTTTCATTTTCTTTTCTCCTTAAAATGTGGATATATATTATCCCTCATCCAATATGTTTTAGCAACAATAAAATACCTAAAACTACTAATAAGGTAATGAAAAACATCACTTAACTTAATCAAAAAATTCAAAGAAAGAAGCCACTAATATCAATAATTATTCTGTAAAATATTTTTTATCAAAATTATATTGCTATGTTATAATCAAATATCAACTATTAAATAAAAATTTTTTTTATTATGCTATGTTTATATAACTGACAAAAAGTAATATCATATTTACAAAAAATAGAGGAGAAATTTAATGAATAATGTCTTATGGGGATTAATGATTCCTTTTATTGGAACAACTTTAGGCTCAGGTATGGTTTTCTTTATGAGAAATAAGATGAGTTTAAAAATTCAAAAAGCTCTATTAGGCTTTGCTTCAGGAGTTATGATTGCTGCATCAGTTTGGTCATTGTTAATTCCAGCTATTGATATGGCCGCAAGTCAAGGTAAAATTGAATGGATTCCACCAGCAGTGGGCTTTCTTCTTGGTGTATTCTTTTTACTTTTATTAGATAAATTAATTCCACACCTTCATGCATATAGTAAAACACCTGAAGGAGTTCATTCTCATTTGAAGAAAAAAACTATGCTTGTATTAGCAGTTACTTTACACAATATCCCAGAAGGTATGGCTGTAGGTGTTGTATTTGCAGGAGTACTTGCCCACAATCCATTAATTACAATTTCTAGTGCTTATGTTCTTGCAATTGGGATAGCTATTCAAAACTTTCCGGAAGGGGCTATTATTTCAATGCCACTTAGAGCAGAAGGTCTTTCAAAAAAACGGGCTTTTACTTATGGAACTCTTTCAGGAATAGTAGAACCTTTAGCAGGATTTGTTACCATTTTACTAACACAAGCAATAGCAAATATTCTTCCTTATTTCCTAGCCTTTGCTGCAGGAGCTATGATTTATGTTGTAGTTGAAGAACTTGTTCCTGAAGCACAAATTGGAGACCACTCAGATATTGCAACTATTTCAGTTGCTTTCGGTTTTGTATTAATGATGGTTTTAGATGTCGCATTAGGCTAAATAAAAATTTTAAATCAAATAGACTCCAATTGAAAAAATTGACAACAAAAAGTTGTGGAAAAATCAATTGGAGTTTTTTATTACATAAGGTAATATTCTCTATAAGCTTTCTTATTTTTAATATCTAAAAAATCTCTTAGAGGTTTATTTTCTTCATATTTCCACAATGTAATAAAAACAGGTTCTATTGAAATAACTACTTCCCTATCCAATGCTGAATAATTTTTAAAAGAACTTAGAAAAGAATTTTTATAATGTTCTAAAAATTGTTTATTTGTTTCCTGAAATGGATGCCCTAAAATTTTAGCTGTACCCTCGATTTGAATATTATTTATACATAATGATACATTTGGGTTATTTTTTATTTGTTCAAACTTTAGAAAAGTATCATCAGTTTGAAAATAAAATTTTTTATCAATTACTATAAAGCTCATTGTTCTTGAGGTAACTCTATCTTTATAACTAGTAGATAAAACTAAAAAAGCTTTTTTACCTATATTATTATATATTTCATTTTCTAAAACACTATAACTTAAGTCCATCATATAATTAATAACTCCAATTTTTTATTATAATTCATTAAATGTTAAATCAATATTTGCTTTTCTAGCTTGCGAACATAATTGTCTAACATTTAATTTATACATTTTATTATCTTTAATAAAGTTTGTTCCTAATTGTCTAAATGTAAAAGGAACTTTCTTTTCTAAGCATTGTTCTCTTATATCTAAAACCCAATTATAATCAAGAATTCTTGCATTAAAATCAGACTCTCCTCCTACTACCACTAATTCAATATTATCTAAATGTCCTCTTAAATTAATAGCTGAAATTAACGGCTGACATATTATATTTTTATGTTTAATAGGTAATTTATCAAATATCTCTAATTTATAATCTGCATTTTTTTGATTTTCTATTGTACACCCAACAATTATATTATTATAACCACCACCCCAATCAGCGGGAATACAATTTAAGAATCTATCAATTCGCTTTGTAAGAAAAAGAAATGTCAAATCTGATCTTTCTTTAATCATTTTCCAACATTCTCCTCTCCAGGGATCTGCTTCTTCAATTAAAAAATCAGAACTAAAACACATATTTACTATTTGATTTGATTTCATCTTATATTCTCCATTTTTATTTTTTAATATTGGAGCATAAAATTTATCAGTTTTCACAACCTGATTTGTATCAATATCTCGTTTGTAATCACCTTTATGAATATAGCAAAACTTACACCCATCACTATATTTATGACAGCCTCGCCAAGGATTCCAAATTGCCATAATTTTACCTTATACTAGTTTACTTTTGTATGTATATGGAGAACTAGAGCCTACTAAAACATCTTCAATTTTGTCTAAAATTAACCAATCATCCATATTCCCTTGATGTTCAAAATTTAAGTCATGAATTTTTTCAACATTTGAAAACTCTATTAAACATATACATTTCTTCTGCCATCTTTTTTTTTGTTTATCATTTAGATTAAGCATATTTTGATTTAAATCAATAATATTTGTAATTTCAGTATCACTTAATTTTGTGAAATTTTGTACTTCCTTTACTGTAGCTTTAAGATTAATTATTTTAGTCCCTTTTTCTATAAAATATAGTACTTCGTCTTTAAATACTCTGCTATGTGGAACTTTTCTTCCTGCAGCAGATCTTATTATCATTTTCTTAGAACCATCAATAATTTTATCAATTTCTCTTGATCCTTTTTTCCCTTGATTATCACAATAAACTAAATGAACCATGAAAATACCTCTTTTATAATATATGGATTATAAGTGAAACTTGATGAATTATAAATATTTTATTTATTAATAAGTAAAAAAGAGAGTTAAAAAACTCTCTCTTTTTTTTATTACTTACTATAAACTTTGATAATAGAATCCGCATTATCAACTTCAACAGTTAATTGTTCTAATGAATCCATTAATTCTTTAATGTTTTCAGGTTTAAAATCATTAAAATCAAAACTCATTCCTTGTTCTCTTAATCCATTATTTATTTGCTCTTGAGCATCTTTTGGAATTAGCCCTGCAATATTAAATCCTGCTTTAATCAAAGCAAATGGAACTTTAACATATACTTTTCCAACCTTTCTTCCATTTTCAGTATCTTTTGGTTCAACATTTACATAAATAAATTTTTCATTTCTCACTTTATTATTTAATGCAAGTTCCTTTTCTTTTTTTTCAGAAATTGATAATAACTGTTCAGCTTCTTGAACACTTATCTTTCCACTAGAGAGCATCTCTAAAATCTTTACTCTTTCTTCATTCATATTACGACCTCAATTTATATATATTTTTATATTATTCTCTTCATTTTCAATATTGATTATGGTACCTTTGAGAGAATTAATAATTATTGGTAATCTAAAAAATATTTCTATATAACTTCTAGCTTCTTTTGCCACATCTCCTGCTAATAAAACAATAAGATATCCAATAGATACAATCAAATATAAGGGAACTAATAAAATATATAATATTATTAAAGGGAAAAAAAATCTTATTAAATGCCCTTTTTTATTTAATACATGGCCCCTTATCATCATTGCAATCATGGATTAAGCTCCTTTAACGCTTGTTTTACATCTATCTCACCTGAAGCGATTTTATCTAATACATTTGAAATTGATTCACTTTCTTTTTCTTCTTCAATATTTAGATCAAAATTGTCAATCTTGTGTGATAATTCGTTTAATTTATTTTTAACAGTAGGATAACTAATATTAAAAATAGCTTCCATTTGTTTAATTGATCCATGTGTTTTTATAAATGCTGCTATAAACTTTTGATCAACTTCACTAAGAGTTGCAATATTCGACAACTGAAAATCTCCCTCAATTGTAATATTGTCTTCAGGTATATATACCTTTTTAACAATTATATTTTTACCTTTGCTTATATCTAATATTTTTTTCCAATTATGCATTTTAGCTCCTTACAATTTTAAAATATCATCAGTATTTAAAAAAATCAAGCAATTTTATTAAAAAAATTAATAATTTTTATTTTTTTTATTAATTTATTTAATTTTATTAATATAAAATATTAATATTATTGATTTCCAACTATTTTTCATTAATTTTTGAATAAAAAAAAGCTAGAAAATGAAATTATCACTATCTAGCTTATTTAAATTTGAAAATTTATTGATTTATTTACTATATTTTAAATATACAAATATAGAAATTGTTAAAATTATTCCAGAAATGTTTAATATTAAATTTGGAATTAACATTGCACAACCAAGAATAAACATAATTAATCTAATTGGTAGTTTTAAATTTTTATTAAACCAACCTTCAAAAGATGTAGCAATCAATATTACTGAACTTAAGGCAATAATCAATGCATATAATGAAGAGAAAACTGAAGAATCAACTATTAATAGTCCAGGGTAATAGACAAACATATAGGGAATAATAAAACCTGCTATTCCGAGTTTAAAAGCTTGAACTCCGGTCTTCATTGCATCTGAATCTGCTATTCCACTTGCTGCATAAGCACTCATTGCAACAGGAGGAGTAATAAAGGAAATTATAGCAAAATAAAATACAAATAAATTAGATGCTATTGGAGATATCCCTGCTTTTAATAAAGCAGGAGCTGCAACTGTTGCAGCAATTACATATGCTGCTGTTGAAGGAAGTCCCATTCCAAGTATTATGCAAGCTATCATTGTCATAAATAACATTAAAAACAAATTCCCATTTGAAACATCAAATACTATTTGAGCAAATCTAACACCAAGTCCAGTCATACTAACAATTCCAATAACTATACCAGCTGAAGCACAAGCTATTGCAACAGGAACAGCTGATTTAGCAGCATGTAAACTTGCTTCTTTTAACTCTTTCCAAGGAAATCTATGATCAGTAATTATTACTTTTATTATCCCAATTAATAAAATTGAAACAATTGCAAAAAAACCAGAATAACTTGCTGAAAACTTAAATACTAACAAGCATGTTATTAAAATAATTATTGGAATAAAATAATAATAGCCTTTCTTTAAGATTTCTTTAACCTTTTGAAGTTTTTCATTTTTATCAGGTTCTATCCCTAATCTTCCTGCTTCAAAATAAACTGCAGCTCCTAAACTTATATAATATAGCAAACCAGGAAAAATCCCTGCCAAAACTATATTAGAATAAGGAATACCTGTTAAATCTGCCATAACAAATGCTGCAACACCCATAACAGGAGGAAGGATTTGTCCTCCTGTCGAGGCTACAGCTTCAACAGCTCCTGCATATTCTTTTGAATATCCTACTTTCTTCATTAAAGGAATTGTAAAGGTTCCTGTTGTTACAACATTTGCAACAGCACTTCCATTAATAGATCCCATCATTGCACTTGATAATACTGCAGCTTCTGCAGGACCACCTTTCATTTTACCTGTTAGTGCATAAGCAATATCAATAAAAAACTTACCAGCTCCAAATTTATCTAGCAATTCTCCAAATATAATATATAAAACAACAAAAGATACAGAAGCTCCAATTGGAATACCAAAAACACCTTCATTTGTCCAGCTTATATAATTAGTAATATATTTTAAATTATATCCTCTATGAGCAATAACATTTGGAAGAAATGGTCCTAAAAAAGCATAAGCTAAAAAGACAACAGCTATTATTGGTAAAGCTAAGCCTATTGATTCTCTTGAAACTTCTAATACTAAAATTATTAAAAGAGTACCAGCAATTACATCAATATAATTTATTCCCCAAACACCTTTTTCTCGAAGTGCATCAGGAATCGTACCTATCATAAAATATATAAATAATGCAATAATTATAAAAATTATTAATATATCAATACTTTTAAAAACTTTTTTTTCATTACTAATATATTTCATAACATACCAAATAGTCATTAATGAAAAAACATGAATTACCCTAACTTGCATAACTCCAATTGAAGTTGATATAGTTATATAAATATGAAATAAACAAATAAAGGATGCTAAGATTAACAATATTAAACTAGATAATCCTTTCAAGTATTTTGTATTTCTTATCATTTTATTAAGCCTTCCTTTAAAGATTCCTCATAGAATTGATAAAGGTTCTATGAGGAAAAACAACTAATTACTATTTTTTTAATATTAACTGAGGATCAATTTCAATCCCAATTTCTTGATAATATTTTAAAGCACCTGGATGAAGAGGTAAAGGGATACCTGATAAAGCTTCATCTATCACAACTTGTTTTGAAACTGAATTTGCAACGCCTTGCCATTCATCTCTATTTTCCCAAATAGCTTTTACGATTCTATAAACATCATCATCACTTAAACCTGATTTTGTTGAAGTAAACATATTTACTCTACTACTTGGAACAACTATTACTTCATCCACATTATTATAAGTTCCTGCTGGAATTGAATAAGGTGTCCAGAAGAAGAATTTTTCATAAAACTTTGGATCTTCAAAAGATATCATTCTTACATCAACACTAGTGGTAAGATCAGTTAATGCTGCTGATTTTATAGGGTGAGTACAAATAAAAGCATCAATTCTTCCATCTTTTAGTGCTGAAACAGCTTCTGTTTCAGAAATAAATTGTGGTTTAATATCATCATATGATAAACCATAATAATCTAAAACCATTCTTACACACATCTCTCCACCACTTCCTGCTGAACTGCAGCCAATGGCTTTTCCTTTAAAATCGGTGATAGCTTTTATATCACTACTTTCAAGTGTAAATGCTTGAACATAACTTGTTATAGTACTAAATAAAGCTCTTAAATCTGATGCATCATGACCTTTGAAATCACCTAATCCATTATAAGCTAGATATGCTATTTCACTTTGTGAAATACCCATAGCCAAATTGCCAGAGGTTAAATTTCTAATATTTTCTACAGAAGCCGCTGTTGCTTCACCTGTACAAGCTATACCCTCAACATGATCAGTAATGGTTTTAGCCATACCAACACCCATAGGATATAAAGACCCAGCTGTACCTGCAGTCCCAATTGAAATTCTTTTCAAGCTTGTTGCAGGAGTTTTTTCACTATTACCATTTGCAAATATTGAAAAAACAACACTCATGCTTAAAATCAATAACATTAAACCCTTTTTCATCACTCTCTCCTTTATTCGTCAATGCATGTAATATCTGCATTAATTTTTCTCATTAATTGGTAAAAATTTGGAAATGAAACTGCTGAATATTCTCCATGAGATATTTCACTTTCCCCTTGTGCAATCATAGCTGCTACACAAGTTGCCATTACTATTCTGTGATCGTGATGGCCATCAATTTTCGCACCTTTTAAACTTGAATGATATATTGTTAAACTGTCTTCAGTTTCATCAAATTTACCACCCATTTTTGTAAGCTCTTGTTTAATAGATTTAGCTCTATCTGTTTCCTTTAATCTACAAGCTCCAATATTTTTTAAAACGGTTTTACCTTTTGCAGCACAACCTAAAACTGCTAAAATTGGTACTGCATCTGGAGTCCCACTACAATCTATTTCAATACCATTTAATTGAGCTCCTCCTTTTACTACAATACCACCTTTCCCTTCATCAAGGACTTCAATCTCAGCACCCATATCTTTTAAAATTTTAACAAAAGCTTTTTCTCCAGCATAATCATTAATATCCAAACCCTTGAAAGTTACTTGTGAGCCTTTTGTAATAGCTGTTGCAATCATAGGATAACCACTGCTGCCCCAATCGCCTGGTAACTCATATTCAAAAGCCTTAAATTTTTGATTCCCTCTAATTATAAATTTATCATAATTATAATTTTCAATTTTTATTCCAGCTTTTTCTAACATTCCAATTGTCATATCTACATAAGGTCTTTCTAATAGATTTGTTTCATTTATAATTGTATCTTCATTTAATAATCCACAAACACTTAGAAAAGGGGTCATCCATTGTGAGTTTACACCAGGAAAGCTAACCTCTCCACCTTTTATTGGTCCTTTAACAACAATAGGAGCACTTCCGCTATCTCTTGTAGAAAAAGCTTTCCCTCCTAATTGATTAATTGCATCAATCATTGGTTGTGCTGGTCGATAACAAATCTGATAATCTCCTGTTAATATGCTATAACCATTAATTAAAGAACATACAGCCAATACAAAATAAAAACCTGTTCCTGAATTTTCAGCATCCAAAACACATGAAGGCATTTTTGGTTTTCCATTAAAGCCTTTAATAATCCATTTGTTATCATCTTCAGTATTTATTTCAGCTCCTAGAGCTTCCATCATTTTTACAATTGAATAACTATCTAGATTTGTTAGTGGATTCTTTAAAATAGTAGTTCCATCAGCTAAGCTACCAAAAATTATACCTCTTGCAGTTCCTGATTTATTTCCGGGTATTTTTATCTCTCCAATTAGTGAAGATTTTTTAACTAAATATTTCAAATTTCAACTCCTATACTCAAAGTGATAAACGTTTACACTTTACATTTAGTATAATATATTTATTTTATATGTCAATACTAATATTTTATTTATTTAAAACAACATAATTGTATAAAATTATTTAATTATTTTATAAATATAATAATTTTAAATTAGAAAATATATTTTAATGATAAACGTTTGCAATTGTTGCTTTTATATTAAATATACAATAATATAACTATTATGGATAGAAAAAATAAAAATTATTCTCTAAAAGAAATATCTCAACTTAGTGGTATCTCAATTGCAACCCTATCTCGCTATTTTAATGGACAAACTATTAGACGAGCTAATGAGATTAAAATTGAAGAAATACTTAAAAAAACAGGATATAGACCTAATATAGCTGCTCGTATAATGAAAGGAAGTTCATCTGGAGTAATTGGCCTCATTGTACCAAATATCACTCATCCTTTTTTCGCAGCTATAACCGAAGGCATAATTGAAGAAGCTAGAAGAAATAATCAACTTGTGTTGATTACATCTAGTAATGGATCACTTGAAAATGAGAAACAAGATATTAAACAACTTTCTAATTCTATTTTGGATGGATTAATTTATATTCCAGTTGCTAAAGCTGAAAATATTCCAGAAATTAAAAACTTTCACAATATTCCTTTGGTTGTTACTGCAAGAAAAAACATACTTACAAACATTGCTCATATTTATCACGATGGAGAAAAAGGCGGATATTTAGCAACAAAATATTTAATTCAAATGGGAAGAAGAAAAATTGCATTCATAGCAAGTTTTTGGGAAGTCCCTTGTTCAAATACTGAATTAATAAAGTTTAGTAACAATAAAGAAAGTTACCCGTTTTCTTCTATTGATAGATTTCATGGATATATTAGAGCATTAAATGAAGCTTCTATACCAATTGATGAAAATTTAATAATTACTACTGGATATAATTATGATGATGGATTAAATGTTGCTTCTACACTAATTTCTAGACTTACCGATATTGATGGAGTAGTTGCGATGTCAGAAGCTATTGCAGATGGAATAACTACAAAATTTAAATCATTAGGTTATAAAATCCCTGAAGATATTTCATTAGTAATTTTTGATAAAACAAATAACAACTCTAATTATTATACTCACATAGAATTACACCTTAAAGAAATGGGTGAAAAATCTGTAAAAATGCTAAATAAAATTATTAATAACCAAGAAGTTACAAATGAAAAACTAGATGTCGATCTTGTAATAAATACGTCTACTACTAAGAAAAATTAAAATTTATTCTCATAAAAACATAGAAGGCTAATGCCCTCTATGTTTTTGTTTGTGTTTTTCTCTTTTTAGATTAAATAAGTAAATAGATTTTAATTCTTTTTGTTTTTTAGCTTTACACTTATTCTCTAATTTCTTCTCTTCTTGTTGAATTTTAATTGCATTTTGGGCTTTGGTTCCAATATTAAAATTCGTCATACTTGTTTTAGCTTCTCTAATTTTTCTTTTATATTTTTTTATTTTATTTTTTTTCCTATCTTCAATTTCAATAGGTGAAGAAAATTCTAAAAAAGCATAATTTTCATAGATAAAATTAAAAAGCTCTAAATCGGTTGGTTCTTTGTAAAATGTATATTTACAAACTTGAAGTTTGTTATCATATACTCTTTCAAAAATACCTACCCAAAAAGGATCCTCAAAAAACACAGTTAAACTAGCTCTATCATTCATATAGAGTCCTCCTAAAAAAAACTGATAAAGAATGGACAACCAGGAGGAGGGTTACTGACAGAAAAAAATTATATCTTCTGCGTCCGGACTACCAACCGGACTGTGTTTTTATCAATATCTTATATTTTATATAAATATCAGAATGAATGAATTAATTAAAGAATTTAAAATGGTTATTTATGATCTTTTAAAAAGTTTTTACATAAACTAGAAAAAAATAAAACTAAAGCAGGAACAATGAATATTAAAAAATCAAATTCATCAAATTTAGATTCAAATAAAAAGGTACTAAAATTAAAGAAAAGAATAGAAAGAATCATCATCAAACTACCACTTTTTTCCTTATAGCAAGACAATATTGCTCCTATACTATATCCAATTGGAATAAATAAAAACAACAATAATTCAAACTTGCTCAACTTTATTAAATCAATTGATGCAAACTCGCCAATGAAAATTATCAAAAATAAAATTACTATTGAAATAGAAAATATTTTTGAAATTATTGATAAACCACTACAAATTTTAATCTTATTTTCTACTTTCATAAATTCACCTTTAATACCTGAATCCGTATAAATCTTAATAAGTGATAAATCTAGCTAATTTTTGGCTATTTTTTAAGTGAATTATTTTGTTGTACGGATTTTATCTTGTCTAT
>RZYO01000205.1 GCA_009930325.1 Spirochaetia bacterium
AGAGTCATTAATACTAGTCCTATTAAATTTCAAATATTAAAAGAAATTATATTAGGTTTTCATGGAGCAGAATGGATAAAAGAATGGTTAATACAAACTTCACATTTTTCTTTAGGGATAAGTAATGGATATACTGTTTCAAGAATTTTAGACAATTTTAATAGAGGTAGTGCAAAAAATCTTGAATTATTTTCTCTAAATTTTACAAAAAATCCTGTTGATTTTTCAATTAGTTCAACTTCGTTAATTTCTTCTTTTTGTTATAAACATGAGGGTGTAAATAATAATTTTAAACCAACTTCTGAATTAGAAGTTTATAGCGCTGTTCAGTTATGTGATGCAATGTTACTAGGGATAGGAACTTTTTCTCAAACTGGGCTTTATTCAAAAATGATTGAAAAAACACTTGGAAAACAAAAATTATCAGAAATATTAAATAAAAAGGCTTGTGGTGATTTAAATTATTATATATTTGATGAAGAAGGGAATATAATTGAAGACAAATCGTTAGTATCTGCAATAAGCCCTACTGAAAATGATAGTTTAATAAAAGCTGTTGATTTGCAACTTATTCAAAAGAAAGCAGATAGAGGATGTAAAATAATTGTAGCTGCTGCTGGAGAACATAAAGCTAAGATGATCAACCTTTCAATCAAACAATCTTTAATAAATCATTTATTAATTGATGATTCTCTTGCTAATAAATTATTGAACTTATAATTAATAATCTATAAATTTTTGGATTTTATATAAGCTAGACTAACTTCATTAAGATAACAATTTTATTTTTATGAAATTAGTCTAGATCTCTTTTATATTAACCTAAAGTATTTAAATATTTGAAAAACAAATATACATTTATAAAGTTAACATAAATTTGTAAATCATTTTTAAAAAATAAAAATAATATAAGTAACTTATTATTGTACGTTATTTATACTATCCATTTTATTCTTATTGTTATTTACCTAACTATCAAAACAGAAACTAAAAAAACAAAGGTTGACAAATTTTCAATTTTTTATCAGTATTAAAAAAAGTTAAATTTATATCTAAAATTACTAACTTTTTGTTTTATAATTCAGTTCAAAATTGTTAAACAGATTTATATGTAATTTATTAGCCCGAATATATTCTTCGGGTTTTATTATTTGTTTTTTTTAGATATTATAGGAGAGTTGTATTAATTTAGAAGAAAAAGAAAACTATCAAAAGAAAAATAAAAAATTCGATATACATCCAATCGTATTTTTTACATCGGCCGGTTTAATTATAGGATTTGTTATAATATCTATCCTTTTTAATGAGATTCTTGGAGGAATTTTTAATCCAATACTAAATAGCATTACCACTAATGTAGGTTGGTTTTTTACATTAACGGTAAATATAATTTTACTATTCGTACTTTATCTTATGTTTAGTCGATATGGAGAAATCAGATTAGGTGGAGATGATGCAGAACCTGATTTTAGTACAACTAGTTGGTTCTCAATGCTATTTTCTGCAGGTATGGGAATTGGTTTACTATTTTATGGCGTAGCTGAACCAATGTTTCATTTTATAAATCCACCAATTCCTGTTGCAAATCAAACTGAAGCAGCTCGTCAAGCAATGGCTTTTACTTTTATGCACTGGGGGCTTCATTCTTGGGCAATATATGCCTTAATTGGCTTAGCCCTAGCTTTCTTCAGTTTTAATAAGGGGTTACCACTTTCAATTCGTACTATTTTTTATCCGGTTTTAGGTGAAAAAATAAATGGAGGGTTAGGTAATCTTATAGACATCCTAGCAACTGTTGCTACACTTTTCGGAGTTGCCACATCTCTTGGTTTTGGGGTTCAACAAATTAATGCTGGATTCAGCCATTTATTTGGAATTGAACAAAGCATTGGTACTCAAATTATATTAATAGCAATAATAACTGCTATTGCAACCATATCAGTTGTAAAAGGTCTTGATGCAGGAATAAAAAAGTTATCAGAAATAAATATTCGTCTTGCAATGCTATTATTAGCATTTGTATTTATAAGTGGACCTACATTGTTTATTTTAAACGGATTTGCAGAAAATATTGGTTATTATTTGCAAAAAATCACTGTTATTTCAACTTGGAATGAAACCTTTGAAAATACAAACTGGCAGAACACTTGGACAGTATTCTATTGGGCTTGGTGGATAGCTTGGTCCCCATTTGTAGGTATGTTTATTGCAAGAGTTTCAAAAGGTCGTACTATTCGCGAATTCATAATGGGAGTATTGTGTGTTCCAACTATTGTAACTTTCTTATGGATGACTGTTTTCGGTAATACTGCTTTATATCTAGAAATGTTTGGTGGTGGTGGTTTTGCAGAACTTGTAACAAAACATGTTCCATTATCTCTTTTCTTACTATTAGAAAGATTACCTTTAAATACTATAACATCTATCTTAGGGGTTTTAGTTGTAATAAGTTTCTTTGTTACTTCTTCAGATTCAGGATCCATGGTTATTGATATTATCACAGCTGGCGGAAATCCAGACCCACCAATTCCTCAAAGACTATTTTGGGCAATACTAGAAGGCGTAGTTGCTGCAGCTCTATTAGTGGGAGGCGGACTAGCGGCTCTTCAATCAGCAGTAGTTTCGACCGGATTACCGTTTGGGGTTGTTTTATTGGTTTTATGTTTCAGTTTAAAGAAAGGATTAAATGAGTATATTGGGGTACAAACCTTCACGGTTAAAGCTAAAAAAGGTAAACCAAAGAAATTCCAAATAGAATCAGCTGATATACCCCCAGTAATTTTTAAAAGCAAAAAACAAACAAAGGTAGAAAATAATGTATAAAAATTCAGTTCAAAAATTTATTGGTTCATGTTTCATGTTGCTTAGAAAGCGGGAGAATAGTGTTATTTTTTTAGGAACAGCTTTTTTAGTACATGAAAAAGGCTACCTTTTAACATCAGCTCATATCATTGAAAAAGATGTTGAGAATCTAATGGTTGCAAGAATTCAAGAACCTGAAGATTTTTCTAAGCTAAGTTTAGATGAAGTAGCTGCAGTAAGTGTTGATGTAGTAAAAACAGATGACTATCATAATGTTGCATTACTTAAATTGCAAAAAGCCTTTTATATTGAAACTCCAGATTATTTATTGGGACAAGTAAATACTTTAAAATTAGGAACAGGTCTTGTAAACATGGGTTTTCCATATGGACATCAAGATATGCATGTCCTTGCTATTAGAAGCAGCGTATTAAGTTCTAAAGTTAAATTAGAAAATGGAACAAAAATGTTACTCTTTGATACAATGATCCATGATGGTATGACTGGAGGTCCTCTAATAAGCATTGAAGATGAGAGAATTGTAGGGATTGTTATAGGTCGTTTTGCCCCATTAGATGATGGTGGAGATTTTAGCAGAGGAATAAACTATCCTGAATATGATACCTCAATGAGTTATGCCGTATCTATTGAATATGGATATGCATTGTTAGAAGAAGACGGTTTAGAAATAAATTAAATAATATATATGGCTTATTTCGTAAATAAAAGTGATTTTACTTTACAAGCGAAATTCTATCAATTATAATTTAACTATGACAAACAAAGAAAAGAAGCAAAAAGCATTA
>RZYO01000206.1 GCA_009930325.1 Spirochaetia bacterium
AGAAGCTGGAAAACTTGCAGATATAAGTGTGTTTGACAAAGATATATTTAATACTGAAATAGATGATATGAATAATGTAAAAATTTGTTTTACAATGGTTAATGGTAAAATTGTTTATAATAATTTATAAATTTAATATAAAATAAAAGATTGCTCTAATTACTGAGCAATCTTTTATTAAGAAATTTCAAATCCATAAATTGCCTTATCACTTCTAAGATAAGATTTAGTGAATTCTACTATATTACCATTTTTATCTTTACCAATATATTCTAAAACATATAAGAAACTTTCTTCTTTAATTGACATTATTTTATCAATTGGATGGCTTATCTTTTGTACAATCATCGACTGAGTAAACGATACAGGAAAGTGTTTTTTGCTTTTCATGTAGTCATAAAGTGAAGCTTTTTCGAAATCATGTTCATCAATATCAGTAAAATATTTTTTGGGAATGCTACAATACTCGAGTGCAACGCTTTCTCCATCAATGCTTCTTAATCTATTTAAAATATAAATCTCTTCATCTTTTTTTAATTGGAGTTTTCTCTCTAAGTATCTTGAATTATTAATTACACCTTTTTCTAAAACAGTATTTTCTAATTGCCTACCTGTTGAATTTATAAAAGCTCCAAGGCCGATACTTTTTCCTTTTGAATGGTCATTTAGATATAATATTTTTTTTGAATCTGGTTTGCTAACAAAGGTTCCTTTGTTTTGTATCTTATATAAAATACCTTCTTCAACAATTGTTTCAATTGCTTTTTTAACAGTCATTCGGTTGATCTTATAGATTTTGGACATTTCTCTTTCACTAGGGAGTTTTTCACCTGGGAGATATTCTCCATCATTAATTCTTTTTAATATTAGTTCTCTTAATTGAATATATAATGGTTGTTGATAATTCATATATTTCTCCTATTAAAGAACATATTCAAAGTAATTATAATTAATGTAGCTTTCAATAAAAGCTATAAAATTATTATTTTTATCATATAAACTTCCAGCTTGTAATACAACACAGTCATCATTATTAAGGTCTAATAAACTTCTATAATTCTCTTCTACTTGAATTACATTAATTTTTTGAACGCTAGAAACTGGCTTTATTTTATAGTTGGTTACTAAAATATCATATAAATTATTTTTCTCAAAATCAAATTTATTTAAAGAAGGGAAGTCTTCTTTTTTTAAATATAAATAATCTACACAAATTGGAATATTTTCTAATTTTTTTAAAATTTTAACTTCAAAAATTCTTGTACCTAGAGGAATTTGTGTTTCTCTAGAAATATATTTATCTGTTTCAATCTCTTCAAATTTCACTAAAGAAATGGTTTCTTGTGAGTTATCAGAAATAATTTTTATTGTGGATTCAATTGAATTGACATTTCTTTTTACTCTCTCTTTGTTAATGTAATAACCAACTTTTGGCTTTGGACTTATTATCCCCTCATTTTCAAGTATTGATAAGGCGCCACGAACAGTTAGTCGTTGAATATTGAACATTTCACAAAGAACTCGTTCACTAGGGATTTTGTCTCCAACTGTGAATTTTTTTTCTTCAATTAATGCCTTAATTTCATTTGCTATAAATAAATCTTGTGTTAATGCTCTCATTGTTAACGTACTGCTTTTTTACTAATCTTATTTTAAGTATATTTCATTGCTTTACAATTTTCAATTAAAAAATAAAAAAAACAGCTTGCATTATAAAAAAAAACTGGTATAATAATTTTAAAAAGTGGTATATATAAGCAACCAGTTTTTTATTTAAAAGGAGAAACAAATTGAAAGCTGCAATGATAGGTGATAACTGTATAGATTTTTATACTGAGTATGTTGATGAAAAAGGTAATGTCCAAAAAAATATTCAATATGTAACAGGAAATGTTGTAGATACAGCAGTTAATCTTAAAAGATTAAAAATAGATGTTTCTCTAATAAGCACTACTGGAAATGATGAAAATGGAAAATTAGTCAAAGATTTTTTAGTATCAAAAGATATTGATATTAGTCATTTAAAAACCGCAAATGGTGCTACAGCAATTACATATATGACTTTAAATAAGAATGATAGAGTTCATGGTGATTATATAGAAGGAGTACTAAAAGATATCAAATTTGATGATAAAGATGTTGCTTTTGCAGCTTCTCATGATTTAGTACATTCAGCTCTTTGGGGGAATGCAGAAAAGGCATTACCTAAAATCAAGAAAATAGGAAATCCTTTAATAAGCTTTGATTATGCTGATAAATTAGATTCTCTAATAATCGATCAAACAATTGATTATGTAGATTATGGTTTTTTCTCTTATCACAAAAATAGAGATAAGTTTATTGAAGACTATTTAGTAGATAAAGTATCAAAGGGAATGAAAATAGCTGTTGCCACTTTTGGATCTAAAGGAAGTTTAGCATACGATGGAATCTCTTTTATTAATTGTCCAATAACACCTGTAGAAAATGTAGTTAATACAGTTGGAGCCGGAGATAGTTTTATAGCAGGATTTCTTTCTGGAATACTAAAAGGCAAATCTATAGAAAAGTGTATGAAAATTGGTGCTCAAATAGCAGCAGAAATAGTCCAAGTATTTAATCCTTGGTTATAAATAAGTAATGAGTGATAAAAAAGGAGAGTGAATTATGAAAATAGGTATGTTTACATCAGGATATCAAAGGAATCCATTAGAACATTGTTTTATCGATGCAAAAGAATATGGTTATGATTATATTGAGTTATGGGGTGCTAGACCTCATGCCTTTGCCCCTGATTTAAAAGCTGGAGATATAAATATAGTTAAATCATTAATAGATAAATATGAAATGCCTGTATTAGTATATACCCCAGAACATAATGCTTATCCATATAATTATATGATTGGATCAGAAAGTCAAAGACTCGATGCCGTAAATTATTTGAAATTAAGTTTAGAAATGGCGAAAGAGATGGGCGCAAAATATATGCTTACAAGTCCTGCAAATGGTGGATATTTAGAAACCTATGATCAATTATGGCCAAGACTATATAAAACAATTAATGAATTAGTTGAATATGCTCAAAAGTTAGATATTAAACTTATTGTTGAGCCTTTAACACCCTATGAATCAAATTTTTTCACCAGAGCTAATGATTTAAAACAGTTATTTAATAACATCGATAGTGATTATTTAGTTGGAATGTGTGATATCGTTCCTCCTTTTGTACAACATGAAAGTATTATGGCTTATTTCGATAAACTAGAGGATAAGATGGAGCATATGCATATAATTGATGGAATCCAAGGTAGTGATAGCCATATAGTTCCTGGTGAAGGTTCTATTCCATTAAAAGAACTAATATATGAATTAAAAAGAATTAATTATCAAAAATGTGCAACTTTAGAATTAGTAACTGGGTATATCAATGAACCTAGAATGTATGCGAAAAGAGCAATTGACAATATCAAGTCAATGATGAGTGAAATAAATTACCCAAATTCCCCCCAGAGTTTTACATGGTTTGACTAAAGTGGCCAATTTATCTTGAATTGTTTGATAATTTCTTCTTGAAATTTGGTTGGTTTAG
>RZYO01000207.1 GCA_009930325.1 Spirochaetia bacterium
CTCCTGTACCCAAAACAGGCGCACTAACCAGACTGTGCTACATCTATACATTAATTAAAATTGCTGAAGCAAGTTTTGTTGATTGAACGGAATTTATAATTCCTTTTTGTTTTTAAATATTTTTAAAACTAGGAAATATCCAATATGGATATTAAAATTGTATTATTATAGGTAATCAATCAACTTCGGCTTCAACTGTTATATTCTATCATATATCTATTAACTTGTCAAGTACCTTGTTTAGTTGTTTTTTAGACTGTTGTTTCGTTTCAATGAAGCTATTCTATCACACTTCTTTTAACTTGTCAAGCACTTTTCTTTTCTTCTTCTACGAGATGAGCAAATTCTTTATACATCTCAATAATATCCAATAAAGCTAAATTAACATTTTCTTTTTTAAATAAATTACTATTTAATTTTAAAACTCCATTTTGATTTTTTATAAAATATTCTTCTTTAAATTGTCTTTCATATAAGAAAAACACTCTAACTGGTTTAATTCTATCATCAGCTAATTCTTTAACTAATGAAAAAATATTTGTTAAATCTACTTGAAATTGAGAAGAATCTTTAACTATTTGATCTTTATTTAATCCTTCTGTTGGAATATGTGATACTTTTATATTATCGGTATCCGTAGCTATAATCCTTATAGACACCTTATTTTGTTTTAATCCAGCTGAATCAAGAATAAATGGACCAGAACTATAATTAATTCTTAACTTACCATCTTTTATATGTTACTAGGCTGAAAACTACGATGCCTTTAGGCTCGTAGATGAAAGCCGTCTATCCTTGATTCTCAATATATTTTTGTATAGTTTCCTTACTTACATTTCCAATACTACAAGCGAAATATCCATCACTCCAAAATGTTTTCTCTTTCCAAAATTGTTTTTTAATATCAAATGATTGTTATTCTGTCTCCAAATCCTATAAGTTGAAATTTGTTTAAAGTGTCTTACAATTTCTAAAATGCTTTGAGTTGGATTATATTGCACTAATAAATGAATATGATCTTTGTCAACTTCCATTTCAATAATAGATAAATCTTTTTCATCTGCAATATCGTAAAATATTTGTTTAATTTCATTTCCAAACTTCACTAATAACTTCTTTCGATATTTACAAACGAATATTAAGTGTGTCATTAACAAATATTTTGAATGGTTTCTGCTTGTATAATCCACGTTTTTCGACTACCAATTCTTTTCATGTTATTTAGCTTAGGAGTTTTCATACCTTTAGGAGCATTATTAAAATCAATCTTAGTACCATTAATATCCATTAATATTGCAAATCCTGAACTCATTCTACCTTTGATAAAATATTCTCGATCCAAATATTTCACCTTGTCATATTTTCTAAATCCCATAATCTTATTTGTTGGTATTTTTTGTTCAGACCTTACACCCTTTGTTTGTTGATAATCCCCGTCAGACACACATTTTTTAAATAATACTTGATTAGTTTTAAAATTAATATTGTTACCTTGACTTGCAATTGCTACAGCATCCATATAATGTTCTTTTGGCAAATTCAATATTTGTCTATGTTCTTTTGTAATAAAACCAAAAGTTTCTTCACAATCAACTATTTTTAATAACTGTTGTCTGATACTATTCATTTGAGTGGCATGTTTTAGTTGTCCTTTAGCTTTTCCACCTTTTAAACTAATATTCCCATCATGTAAATTATCATGACAAGTTTTACATAGTGTTATTAAGTTTTTAGCTTCGTCAGAACCACCATTTCTTCTAAAAATAATATGATGAACTTCTAATTTTCTATCTTTAGTTTTACCTTTGCAATATTGACAAGTGTAGCTATCCCTGTTTAAAACATAAGCCCTAGTGTTAGCAAAACCATAATTAATACCTTTTTGATATAGCCATTTACTACTTAATACTTTAGGATTTTTTAAAGCGTGTGGGTCAAATGTTGCTGTTTCAAGTATAATTTTGGTTATTGGTAATATAGATTGAACAAACTTAATTTCCTTTAAATGACTATTAATTTTACTAATCATTGTTGGTGAAAATCTATCGTTCTTAATAGAATTTTTTCTATTTAACCATCTTGCTTTTCTATATCTTGTTTTTCTATTACGTCTATTTCTTCTGTATTTACTACGTTGTGTCATTTTGTCAGTTATGTCATTTCTAACTTCAATTTCTGACAAATATAAAATATTTCCATTTTCTGTTACTGCTGAACTTCCAATTTTGCCACTTCCAGTATCAACGCCTAAAGTTATGCCTTGTGTATAATTTGTTGTTTGATACAAAAGTTTAATGGTAAAAGGTGTTCTTTTAATACATTTTGCCTTACCTTGTTTTAGCAATAATCTTGCTATTGCTTGACTACAAGGCATTAATGGTTGTCCATCGTAATTAATTACATAAACCATAAGAATCAATCTCCTTGATAAATTCTCTACATTGCTGTAGGTTATGCGTATCTCTATTCTGTTACCAAATAGAGAATCCGACTTCATCTCGACAATGATAATTAAGCTTACATGCATATTACACCGAACCTACCTCAGTTCTTCTTAATAATATACGATAGAGCAATGGTCTGATGCGTCAACCATTGGTATCATAACTTAACTATCGTAGTATCCGTTTCTGAATACTTAGTCTGGTGAACTTAGCTCCTTTTCAGAAGCCACTACCCTTTAGGGTAATGGGTAGTTCACTTCTGTAGTTCCTTCATGTTGTGTTATAATATTATCTACTATTTTATAATATCTCATTTTTTCTTGTTCTACAAAAACACTACTTAAAAGTGTTTCCATATCTTTTGTTGAAATATTTTCCAAATAAATCAATCCTTATTAAAATTTAACATCAATATTTAAATTACCAATATTATTTTCATTAATAAAAGAAGTTAAAATCTTTAAAATAGAATTACATTTTCTATAAAAATTACTATTTTTTTCACTAGAAAGAATATAAATAGAAAATCCATCGCTTTCTTCTATTTTTTCATGTATAATACTAATATTAAATTCATAAATATACTTATTTTTTCCAATAAAATCTTCAAAATCTTCTACATTTTCTACATATCTTCCATGAATATATTTAATAAAATTATTTGATAAATATACTGGTATTTTATTTTTAATTAATATCAAATTTCTTCCAAAATTTTCTAAATCTAAATTAAAATTATCTTCAATACATTTAATAAAAATATTATTCATAATTATCTTCTCCTCTCGCTAAATCTACTATTTTAGAATTTTTAATAGCTTTCATCATATTTTTTCTTAAATAAGAAGATATACTTCCTATATATACATATTTATAAGATATAATTTCTGGATATTGCTTCCCATCTTTAGATGTGAATAAAGATGTACATTTCAAATCTAAAATTTTAGGCATTTTGTTTACTTTACATAAATTTAATGCTATATCTTTTGATAAATTATATTTAAAAGTTCCAATATAATTTAAATCTTCTTTATTAATTTTAATTCCTGTTTCTTCAAATAATTCTCTTGTAGCAGCTTCTTGTGGTGTTTCACCTTTTTC
>RZYO01000208.1 GCA_009930325.1 Spirochaetia bacterium
CATATAAAGAAAATGATTATATCTATGTTACTTTTTTTGAATATTTTAATAGAATGAATGGTAGAATTTATTTAAGAGATTTTTATAATTGTTGGTGTAGAGTTTTGTCTTATGATAGTGAAACTAATACATATGATGTTATAACCGAGTTTAGAAATATTCATAGAAAAGTTCCAGCTTCTTCTATTCATCAAAAAAGAACTTTGCAACAAGGAAATAAAGTTAGAATTAAAAAATTAGAACCTTATTATATATGGGATAAAAAATCATGAATGATATATTATTTTGGATTTTAATTAATTTAGATTTAATTTTAAAATCTGTATTTATAATGAGTTCTTTGATTATTGCTTATTATTTAATAGAAATTTTTCATAAACAATTAAAATCTGAATTTGTTTTTTATAATTTAATTATTTATATGTTTATTGCTTCTTTGAGTTTAATTCTTTATATTATTATATGTTAGAAAGGATGTTTTAAAGATGATTGAAGAAATGAGAATACTTAACATTAATATAGCGGAAAAATTAGAAGGTATTGTATATTCAAATAGAAATACTAATATTAGCTTATTTGATTGTATTAAACATTATATAAATATTTTCACGGAATTTGATCAATCAGTAGCTTATAGAACAAAAGATAAAAATTTGGATAAATCAATTATTCTTTTTGATTTTAAAGGATTATATGATATTGAAAGTAAAAATAAAGTTGATGTTAAAAAAATAGTAGAAGTATTATTTAAAAATTTAGTAGAATATTATGGTTATTTTTATGCCATTAAGATGTTTAGATTTGAACCTAATTATTATCATATTTCTTCTGATCAACATTGGATTTTAAGAGATACAGCAGAAAATACCATTATTAAAAATGTTATTAATACGTATAAAGAATTTGAAGGATTTGAAGTTTCAACAATAGAAGAAAAAGAAGATAATAAGCAATTAACAATCAATTTTAATATTAATGTTAAAGGCTTGAAAAATGATTAAAATTATAGAAGCTACACCTAAAATTGAAAGAGTGTTTGCTTATTATTATAATGGAAATAAAGAAGAACTACAAGAATTTTTAAATATTATCAATAAAAAATTAAAATATTCTCAATTATTTATTGATAAAAAATATGATGAAATAATTGAATATGATAAATTAGAAAATAGAGATTTTTGGTGTTGTCATTTTTATACACATCAATATATTTATGTAGAATTTGGCGGTTTAAATATTGATTTAACATCTGAATTAAAGTGTGATTTAATTAAATGTTCTTCTATGTTTGAAGAAGAATTTGATGATAAATATATTATTGGAAAGGAAAAATGGTTAGAATAATCTTTCTATTTTAATTTAAAATTTCCTCTTGACAGATGATGCTATTATTGATATAATAGCATCATCAGCTTTTTGAAAGGGTGTTGTTAAAATTGATTCTCTTAATACTTAAACTAATAGCTTTATTGATTCTATTGATTTTATCTGTATGGTACGAAAAGAAAACAAACGAAAAGATTGATTTTACGATTTATTTAATGTATGGGATTGCTTTAGGTTATGTATCTAGAATAATAGTTGAAAGGATGATGTGAAATGGCAAATAACGTAACTTTCAATGAAAAAGAACTGATTGGTATTATTGATGATCCTAAGAATCCTTCTTCTGTATGGAAAATAAAAGTAGCATTGATGGAAACAATTAGCAGCAAAGGTAATCTTGAATACTATGATATCAGAAATGTTAAAATTGATAAAGATGAAACAATTTGTGGAAAAGGAATTACAATGAATAAAGAAGAACTCCAAAAACTCGGAGAAATAATCAATGAATATTTTATTGATGAGGATAAGAAATGATTGAACAATTTAATCAATTTTTTTGGTTTTGTTTTTTATCTTTTTTAATTATTCCAATAGTATATATTTCTTTAAAAAATGATTGTAATTCTAATGCATTAAAAATATTCATTATGACATGTGTTATTAATATTTTCATTATTCTTTTTATCTTGATTTTTGATAAACTGTTAATATTTTTCTTTATTTTAAGTATGTCTGTTGGAATAATTTATTTTTGCAGTATATATTTCATATTTAAAAATTTGGAAAGGAAGTGTTAATTATGCTATTTAATAGTGCATATGAGGAGAAGAATTTTGCGATTTTCAGCAATAAGATTATTATTAATAAGAATGGATTTGATTCTGCCGATATCAAATATTTTATAGATATGTTAAAAAATTTTGAAAATAATATTGTGGTTGATGGAAAACTATTTGATGGTTATGAGGTTGGCATGGCTTGGGATGATTGTCAAGAGCTAACTTTTATAGATGCACCAGATATGATTATTATTGGTGCTGGTTGGATAACTAATCAACTATTTTTTGATTTGTTGAATGATTTTCTTGATGAGAAACTTTCTGATTATTTGGTTGATATTCATTATGATGGAAACTAAAATTTATTATACTTTAGATTATATTGGGCAAAACATTAAAGAATGTCAAGAACTAGAAAAGCAAGGAAAATTAGAAGAAGCAAAAAATAAAGACAGATAAATTAGTTTATCTGTCTTTTTAATATAAAAAAGAAAGGAATTAAAAATATATTTTGAATAATGTTATAAAAATAAGTAAAGATGTTATTTTATTTCATAATGATTGTTTAGAAGTATTAAAAGATATAGAAGATAATACAATAGATTCTTTAGTTACTGATCCACCATATGGATTAAGTGACCATACTCCTAAAGATGTTATGAATTGCTTAAGTGCTTGGATGGAAGGTAAAGAATATACTATTAATAAAAAAGGTTTTATGTCGATGCAATGGGATAATTTTGTGCCTAGTCCTATGTTATGGAAAGAAGTATTAAGAGTATTAAAACCTGGTGCTCATGCATTAGTATTTACTGGCACTAGAACATATGATTTAATGGGAATTTCTTTAAGATTAGCTGGTTTTGAAATTAGAGATACAATAATGTATACATATGGATCTGGATTTCCAAAAGGATTAAATATAGGAAAGGGAATTGAAAATAAAGAAAATTTAGATGAAGATATTAAAAAAGAACTTTTAGAACAATATAATGGATGGAGAACTCATTTAAAACCAGCATATGAACCTATTATTTTATGTAGAAAACCAATGGAAGGAACTATTGTAGATAATACTATAGAATATGGTACAGGTGGTATAAATATTGATGATAGCAGAGTAGAAATTGATTATTCTGTTGATGATATGAAAAGAGAAGTAAAAAGAAATGTTAGAGAAGCAGATTCAGATTGGACATATCATAGTGGATTTAGAAATGAAACTAATAATTATACAGGTGTTAGTGAAGAAGGTCGTTTCCCTACTAATTTAATTCATGATGGTAGTGAAGAAGTATTAAAGTGTTTTCCAGATAGTAAAGGCCAACAAGGTGATGTTACTGGAAAAGAACCTTCTCATACAGGTGATGAAAATACTGTTTGTTATGGTGAATTTAAAAGAATATATTCTAAAAAAAGAAATGAAA
>RZYO01000066.1 GCA_009930325.1 Spirochaetia bacterium
CAGTTAAGCGCTCTTACGCCGATGGTACTACATTTTTGTGGGAGAGTAGGTAGCTGCCGGGCCTTTTTTATTTTTTACACCTTATGGTGTATTTTTTTTGCTTTATTGAAAAAATAATTAAAAAAAAATGCAATTAGGTCTTTAATCAAACTTGAAATACAATTATTCTATATATTATGAAGTATGAATTAAAAAATCAAAGATATACAATAAATGACAATTTAGCTGCAAATGTACTAGTTGTTGGTTTTGCTACAAAAGTTAGTAAATCAGAATTATTAACTAATTTTTCAAAAATAAGAGAAATGATTCCTTTATTAAATTCAAAATTAGTAGTTACTGATAATAACAGTTATTTTGAATCTAATGACAATAATTTTGAATATAACATTGAAGAATGTGAAAATTTAAATAATTGGATTAATATTCAATATAATACTCCTTTGAAAATGAGTGATGGAGAATTTTTAAGAATAGCAATGTTTAAAGAAAATACATTGATTATTTATGCTCATAATATAATTTCAGATTCTAGAGGGTTAGTTAACTTTGCTAAAGCTATTTACCAAGGAATTGAAAATTATACTTTTAAATATTGTGAGGACCAAGTTGCGAAGATTAGATTTTTAGATCAAATAAAAGTAAATAAGTATAAAAATCCAAAAGAATCTCCTGTAGAAGGATTATCATTAGAAAAGATCAAGGTTAAAAAAATTAGTTTGAAATCTGATATTGTATTTACTCTTTGCAGCTCAGAAGGTGTTTCGCTATTGTCTTTTTTCATTACTGTTGCTTTAAGTTTAAGTAAAGCGATTAGAAAAAATATAATGATACCATTTTGCTCAAAATTAAATGAAAACATAATATTAGTTAATGACACTTACAATATAAAATTTAAAAGAGGATTAGAACCAAGATTGTCTTTTTATGATAATTGTGCTGAAATAGATAAATTATTAAAAACATTTTTAAAGAATAAACCATTTGTTTTACGTAATGCAATTTTAAACACCATACCCACTAAATTAATTGATAATCCATTAAAAAGCGAAAGTGTTTTCAAATTTTTAACAAGTGATATGTTATTTGATGTTGTACCAACTATTGAAGAAGATTCAATAATTAAATCACTGAGTTTTTACCCTTCCAATACTTTTATAAAAAATAGTTTTGGAATAACTGTGGTTGATGATAAAGTAACAATTTGTTCAATTATTCATGATAAAGAAGGAGAGGAATTATTTGCTTCTTATCAAAAAACAGTGAATTTGCTTTCAAAAAATGTAGATATAAAATTAAAATAATAAGTAGGAGGGTAGTATGTCAAATAATAGAGAAAATACAGAAACAATGGCTCTTGAAACAAAAAGATATGTTTGTGCTGTCTTTTTTTGTGAGGAGAAGATATATTTAGTCAAAAGTGAAGACAGTTCAGAATTAAACAAATGGCAATTCCCTTCTGTTGAAATAAAACCTGGGGAGATTGTAATTAGTTCTTTATTGAATTACATCAAAAATCAATGTGATTTAGATGTTAATACAAATAATGTAAATTATATATGTAATATCAAGCATAAATATGAAGAAAATTATCTAGATATGGATGCTTTTTTAATAAATATTATTCCAGAAGAAAGAAATAATAGCTGTTTATTAAAAGATAATTGGGTGAATGTTAAAGATATATTTAGTATCCCTTTAGCTTCCGCAGATGTGACTTTGGCACAAGTAATATTAGAATATTAAATCTAAATTTCGAGGGTTTCTCTCCTTATTTAATTTGAGGTAAATTAATGATAAAAAAGAATAATGCTATAAGAAATATAGCAATAATTGCGCATGTAGACCATGGTAAGACAACTTTAGTTGATGGAATGTTTAAACAATCTGGATTCCTTCAAAATCAAGACAGAATAATGGATAGTGGTGCAATCGAACGAGAAAGAGGTATCACAATAAGTGCAAAAAACTGTGCAATAACATGGAAAGATACTAAAATAAATATTATCGATACACCAGGTCACGCTGATTTTGGTGGAGAAGTAGAAAGAGGCTTGTCAATGGTCGATGGTGTTGTATTGTTAGTAGATGCAGCTGAAGGCCCATTACCTCAAACAAGATTTGTTTTAGATAAAGCTTTAAAATTAAATTTAACACCTATTATTGTAATAAATAAGATTGATAGAAATGATGCAAGAAGTGCTGAAGTATTAGATGAAGTATATGATTTGCTATTTGAGTTAAGTGATGATGAAAACTTGTTAGATGTTCCTGTTTTTTATGCTAATGGAAGAGATGGCGTTTGTGGAAAGTCTTTAGAAGATATTGCAGATAACCTTTATCCATTATTAGATTCAATATTAGAAAGTGTTGATGCTCCAACTTATGATGATGAAGAACCCTTCCAAATGCTAGTAAGTGATTTATCATATAATGACTTTTTAGGTCGCTTAGCTATTGGTAAAATTATTAATGGAAATGCATCTATAAATGACCAGTTAGTTTGTGTTGGAAAAGATGAGGTTACCTCGCTTAGAATATCAAAATTATATACATTTAATGGCCCTTCTTATGTTCAAGCAACTACTATCGGAGCAGGTGATATTGTCGTTTTAGCAGGTATTGATAACGTTTCAATAGGTGATACTATTTGTACAAAGGATAATCCAAAAGCTCTTGAGAGAATAAGTGTAGATGAACCAACAGTTGCAATGTTATTTAGTAAAAATATCAGTCCTCTCGCTGGTAAAGAAGGTAAACAAATAACTAGTGCTAAAATTGGTGAAAGATTACAAAAAGAAGCACTTCGTAACGTTTCCATAAGAGTAGAGAAAAATTTGGATGATTCCTATACTGTGAAAGGTCGTGGTGAATTTCAGATGGCAATTATCATTGAAGAAATGAGAAGAGAAGGTTTTGAATTATGTGTTGGCCGACCTAAAATTATCTTTAAATTGGATGAAGAAGGTCGAAAACTAGAACCTATCGAGAAATTAATCATTGATTGTCCAGAAGAAAATGCTGGTACCGTAATGGAAAAACTTTCTAAAAGAAAAGCATTGATGCGAGATATTACATATTTAAATGATAGAGTTAAAATAACATTTGATATTCCTTCGAGAGGTCTAATCGGATACAGAGATGAGTTTTTGACTGATACTAGAGGATTTGGGATTATGAATTCTTATATCAAAGGATATGAGTTGTATAAAGGTGATTTCCCTGATAGATTTAGTGGTTCTTTAATAAGTGACAGAAGTGGTTCTGCAGTTGCTTATGCTCTTTGGCAGTTAGAAGATCGAGGAAGACTTTTTATTAAACCCGGTGATAGTATTTATGAAGGGCAAGTTGTTGGAGAAAGAAATAGAGATTTAGATCTATTATTAAATCCTACAAGAACTAAAAAATTATCAAATATGAGAGCCAGTGGAAAGGATGATGCTGTTGTATTAACCCCAATCACAAGAATGACTTTAGAACAAGCCATTCAATTTATTAAAGATGATGAATTAGTTGAAGTTACTCCATTATCAATTAGAATGTGCAAAAAAATATTGGATGCTCAACAAAGAAAAATATTTGATAGTAGAGGTTCAATTCCAGACTATTTAAAATAGATTATAATAATGATGGCCAAAAAGGAATGTATAAAAAATATTCTTTTTTGGCCATTTTAATCAAAATTTCATTTCTAGATATACTGGAGCATGATCGCTTCCAAGTATCATATCATCAATTTCACTTTTTAAAATATTAGAATTAATTCGATTAGAAACAAGCCAATAATCTATTCTCCATCCGGTATTTTTTTCTCTTGCTTTAAATCTATAACTCCACCAACTATATCTGAATTCTATTTCTGGTTGTAGAAATCTAAAAGTATCTGTGAACCCTTCAGCTAATAATTTTGAAAAACTATTTCGTTCTTCAATAGAGAATCCAGCATTATGGATGTTTGATTTTGGATTTTTTAAATCAATTTCTTTATGAGCGACATTAAAATCTCCACACATTAATACTGGTTTTTTTTCATCCAAGGTTGAAACATAATTTCTAAAATCTTCATCCCATTTTAATCTTGTTTCAAGTCTTTTTAATTCATCTTGACTATTAGGGGTATAAACAGTTACAACATAAAAATTTTCATATTCAAGAATAACAGTTCTTCCTTCAATATCTAATTCATTATTTATCCCATAATTAACACTTAAAGGCTTATGTTTAGTGAAAATTGCAGTTCCACTATATCCTTTTTTTTGTGCATAATTAAAATAACTATAATAACCTTCAGGATTAAATTCATATTGACCTTCTGATAGTTTTATTTCTTGTAAACAAAAAAAATCTGAATCTGATTTAAAAAAATATTCTTTAAAGCCTTTTTTATCACAAGCTCTTATCCCATTTACATTCCAAGATGTAAACTTTAAAGTATCCATAGTAATCTCCCTAATATTTGTGTTGGTGATAATATCAACTAAATTAATATTATTATATAATTCAGTAAAAAAAAAGCCACAAATTAATGTGGCTATTATATTTTGATATTTTACATAAGTGGAATATTTTTTTCACTAGCTACTTTTAGTGTTTCTTCGTCCCAAATTGAAGCTTGGACTTCTCCAATATGAGCTTTATTTAATAAGAACATGCAAATTCTACTTTGACCTATTCCTCCACCAATTGTTTGAGGGAACTCATCATTAAGTAATCTTTTGTGCCAATATAATTCTTTTCGTTCTAATGCATCTTCCATTTCTAGCTGTCTTAATAATGCTTCTTTATTTACTCTGATACCCATTGATGAAAGTTCTAAAGAATCTTCACGCACATTATCCCATACAATAATATCTCCATTTAATCCTTTATAACCATCAATAGTGTCTGTTGACCAGTCATCATAGTCTGGAGCTCTTCCTCCGTGTTTAACACCATCTGCTAATTTATTACCAATTCCAATAACAAATATTGCACCATATTTTTTTGCTAATTTTTTCTCACGTTCTTCAGGAGTTAAATTAGGAAATTCTTTTTGTGCGTCTTCGCTATGAATAAAAACAATCTCTTCTGGTAAAATAGGATATTTTGATTCGAAGTTTTCATTTACTAAAAATTGAGTTCTTTTTATCGCTTCATAAACTTTTTTTACAATAATCTTGAGGAAATCTAAATTTCTTTGACCTTCATCCATTACAAGTTCCCAGTCCCATTGATCAACATATAGAGAGTGAATTGCATCAATCATATCGTCAGGTCTAATTGCATTCATATCTGTGTATAATCCAGTATTTGGATCAAATCCATGATCTGCTAAAGCCATACGTTTCCATTTAGCAAGGGAATGAACAATTTCCATTTCTTTGTTATTTAGATTCCCAATCTCAAAACGTACTGGTCTTTCTATACCATTTAAATCGTCATTTATTCCTGATCCACGAGGAACAAAAAGAGGACTTGTAACTCTACTTAACTTTAATTCTCCTGAAAGCTCTCTTTCAAAAGTGTCTTTTACAAATTTAATTGCTTTTTCAGTTTGCTTTTTATTTAAAGCTGGTTTATAACTATCTGGGAATATTTGATTCATTATATTTCTCCTTGGTTTTTGTTACTTTACACTAAAAAGTTGGGAAAATACAACCAATTGATAATAAAAAAATTGAGAAAATGGATATTTATTTAAAAAATATACATTCATTTTACATTATATTGCTTTAATTATATATTTTTTTTATTTATAAATAAATTTATATAATTATGCTAAAAATTGATAAATTGAAAAAATTATACAAAATTAAATAATTTGGTAATTTTAATTTTATTTTATAGATAGTCAGAAAAATATATGATATCATTAGTTTTAATAGAGATTTTATAAAAACCCCTTTTATGTGAATTATATTAAATAATTTATTTTATTTTTTTTACTTATATAATAATGATAGAAAATTAATATTTAATTTGTATCATTATACTAAATAAATATATGATAAATAAATCATAACGCTTTTGATTAGGAGATTATTTTTTTATTTGTGCTTGTTAATTTTACTTTTTATTGTTTATAATAAAGAAATATAAGGTATAGAATTTATGACTAAAACAATAGCTTTTCATTTACAAAAAGGTGGAGTTGGAAAAACAACTATTTCGGGGACTTTAGCCTGTCAATCAGCACTTTCAGGTATTCCTACATTGTTAGTTGATTTAGACCCACAAGGTAATGCTTCCTCATGGTTTTTATCTAAAACTCCAAAATGGGAGCTTTCTGATGTGGTTCAAGGAAAGTGTTATCCAAGTGATGCAATAGTTGCAGTTGAACAAGTTCCTAATTTATATATCTTACCTACGTTTGGAATTGGAGGCACTTTAAAATTATATTCTGAAACTAAATTAGCTGATGAACCTTTTGTAATTCAAGATTTAATACATGAATTCAAAGGTAAATTTCAACATGTTATTTTAGATTTATCTCCTGGGCTTGGAAGACTTGAAAGATCTGCTTTAATTGCAAGCGATGAAGTTATTACACCAATGACTCCGGAGTCTTTTAGTTTAGATGGTTTAGAAATTTTTATTGATGAATTAAATAGATTGAAAAAAAATTTTAGGTCTGCAGTTAAACACGAGAAAGTTGTAATAAATTCTTATGATGATAGAATAAGACAACATCGTGATATATATGATGCAGCTAGTAGAGGTAATTTTAGGATTTATCAAATCCCAGTAGATCCTGTTTTTAGAAAGTCACAGGATAAAAACGTAGCTCCTCAATTATTTAAGGAGAATGGAAAAGGTTTGAAAGAAAAAACAAAGCTTACTTTTGAGGATATGGAAAGTGAAATTTGGAGATAATAGATGGCATTAAAAAAAAGTAATTCAAATGTAATAACACACAATCGAGCAGATAAATTGTTTAGTGAAACAGCAAAAAAAGAAGAGAAAGAGAAAAAAAGTTTAACTACTTTTTCTATTGAACCGTCTTTTAAAAAAGATTTGGAAGAACAATTTGATGAAATGGGCTTAGGTTGGGCTTCAGGGATTAGATTCGCATTAAAATATTTTCAGAAAAATTTTAAATTTAATAATGATTCTATAGATGATATTTAAAATATTTATTTATAAATTAAACTCTGATTATTAAAATCAGAGTTTTTTTTAGGAAAAATAATTAAATAAAATAAATATATAATATACCATATTAGGATTAATATCTAATACAATAGAATTTATAGTTTGTATTCATTCATTTTTTGTTGTGTTTTTTAATAGTTTCAATTATTCTTTTATTAATTATAACAAAGGGGTTAAAATTGTTTTATGGAATTAAAATGGTGGCAAAAAGCTATATTCTATCAAGTGTTTTTAAGAAGTTTTAAAGATAGTAATAATGATGGAATTGGAGACATAAAAGGATTGATTTCTAAGATAAATTATTTAATCGATTTAGGAATAGATGCAATCTATATTACACCTTTTTTCCCTTCTCCTTATTACGATAGTGGTTTTGATGTAACTGATTTTTATGATGTTGATTCTAAAGTTGGCACTAAAAATGATTTAATAAAATTAATTGAATCTTTACATATGAATAATTTGAAATTGGTAATTGATATTCCAATAAACCATACTTCTATTTTTCATCAATGGTTTCAAAATAGTTGTTTATCTAAAGATAATGAATTTTCTGATTTTTATCTTTGGTCAGACACAATTCCTAACAATTGGGTTTCTAATTTTGGTGGTAGTTCTTGGACTTATAATCAAACAAGAAATCAGTATTATATGCATTCTTTTTCAAAAGATATTCCAGATTTAAACTGGAGATGTGAAGCCTTAGTTTGTAAAATGTTAGATGTATTTAAATATTATTTAGATTTAGGTGTTGATGGGTTAAGATTAAGTACAACAAATTTAATAATTAAAGATCATCATTTCAGAAATAATCCAAAATATCCAGGAACATTTAAAAATAAGTACTTAAAACAAAGACATATATTTGATAGAAATAGGCCCTATTCTCATAAAATAATTAAAAGAATAAGAAGTTTAATTGATTCATATGACGACAAGGTTCTAATTGGTGATATAGTTGTAGCCCCTCCAGGTGAGCCCGAACTTGTGGCTTCTTATTATGGTGTATATAAAGATGAATTAAATTTAGCTTTTGATTATTCAATAGCTAATACTCCTATAAGACCCAATACTTTTAGAATTGCTGCGAAAAGATGGATTGAAGCTTGTGATACTTCTTGGCCTAGTTGGATATTTTCCAGTCATGATCATAAAAGACTTATGACTAGAATGAAAAAAAATATTAAAAAGACTCGTCTTGTAACAATGTTTTTATTAACTCAAAAAGGAACTCCATTTTTATATTATGGGGAAGAGTTAGGGTTAGAAGATTCAATGATACCCAAAAAAGAACAAAAAGATTTACAAAGAAAACAACTTTTTTTCTTTCAAAATAGTAGAGATGGTGCAAGAGGTCCTATGTTATGGGATAATAGTCCTTATTCAGGTTTTTCGACTGTTAAACCATATTTACCCCAAGGAAATGCAAAGAAATGTGTTGAAATTCAAAAAAATAAAGAAGTCTCTATGTTTAAATACTATAAAAAATTTATTGCTTTAAGAAAAACTCATGCTGCTTTAATAGAAGGAGATATTTCTTTTCTTGATATTAATGATGGAAATATTATTTCTTACATAAGAACTTGTGATGATGAGTCTTTATTAATTTTATTAAATTTTTCTAAGAAAAAAAGAGTAATTAAACTTTCAGATGTTGGTTTGCCTTTCATTACTAAGAATTCTATTTTTTCAACAAATCCTCTTGCGAAATGTCCAGATTATAATAGTTTTGGAATTATCCTTCATGCATATGAAGGCGCTATATATTCAATAGATTTATAGTCTTTACATTGATTATTTTTTTTATTATAGTTCTTTTATAAATGGAGGCCTGTTTATAGACGACTGATCTATTTTCAGCTAAGTCATCCAACCACTACTTGAGGGATTGTTATGAATGAAATTTCTAACAAAAATCCGAAAAAGATAAAAAAGGTTGGTGATTATGTCATTAATGTACTTAATGGTATGGCTCAAGGTCTTTTTGCATCTTTAATTATCGGATTAATTATCAAACAAATTGGTACATATCTTAACTTACCAATTTTAATCAATTTCGGAAAAGCCGCACAATATTTAACAGGTCCAGCTATTGGTTTGGGCGTTGCTTTATTTGTTGGTGCACCAAAATTAGGTGTATTAAGTGCTGCTGTTGCCGGAGCAATAGGTGCTGGGACTTTTGTTTTCGCGCCTGACGGTTCTCTTTTAAAATTAGCAATAGGTGAACCTGTTGGTGCCTTGTTAGCTAGTTTAATCGGGGCAGAAGTTTCAAAATTAGTGCATAATAGGACAAAGGTTGATATCATGGTTATACCAATTTGTACTATAATTGCCGGTGGTTTAGTTGGCGTTTTTGTCTCTCCCTTTGTAAGTGCAATGATGAAAGCGATAGGTGTATTTATAAATTCTTTAACAACTCTTTATCCTCTTCCTATGGGAATATTGGTTGCTACTGTTGTTGGAATGGTATTAACTTTACCTATATCCTCTGCGGCTATTTGTATTAGTCTAGGAATTTCTGGATTAGCAGCAGGTGCAGCGACCGTTGGCTGTAGTGCACAAATGATTGGTTTTGCAATAATTTCTTACAAAGAGAATAAAGTAGGAGGTTTGATTTCCCAAGGTATTGGTACGAGTATGTTACAAGTTCCTAATATAATTAGAAATCCTCTTATCTGGATTCCTCCAACTTTAACTGCTGCTATTTTAGGTCCGCTTGCTACTGTAGTTTTTAAAATGGAAAACAATGCAGCTGGAGCTGGAATGGGAACTAGTGGATTAGTTGGACAATTTAATACAGTTGCAGTTATGGGAACTAAATCAATCCCAATCATTATTTTATTGCATTTTGTTTTACCTGCAATTATTGCATTATTAATTTCAACAATAATGCGAAAAAAAGGTTGGATAAAAGAAGGTGATTTGAAATTAGTTTCAGATTAAAAACATAAATATTACAGGGCATTTATTTGCCCTGTAATCTTGCTTTTAAGGCTGCAAATGAATTACTTATTTCTGATTTTGGAATCAATCTATTTTCTGCTTCATCAATTAAATTTTCTGGTATCTCTTTTATAAATCTAGAAGGTAGGCTCTGAATGATTTGAGTTCCTCTTATTCTATTTTTTGCTGAACTAATAATCAGTTTTTGTTTTGCTCTAGTTATTGCAACATAAAATAAACGTCTCTCTTCATCAATATTTTTTGGACTTTCTTCAAGAGCTCTTTGGCTAGGAATAATATGATCTTCAATTCCAACTAGATATACAATATCAAACTCTAACCCTTTTGAAGCATGCATGGTCATGATATTTACACTACTATTGTTTTCATTGTCGTTTTCTTTACCTAATAATAAAATACGATTGACCCAGTTTTCAATTGAAGCATTTTCGTTAAAATAATTTAATTCCCATTTTCTAAGCATATCTGTTAAAATACTTATTGCTTTCATTTTAAATATAACTGCTTTTTCACTATTATTTTCTTCAATCAAAAAATCTTTATAATGAATTTCATTTATGAGGTTGTTTAATATTTTATATTTTGTTTTATCTTCATTTTCACTAAATTCTTTTTCATATTTTGAAATTAGATTATAAATAAATTTTAACGAATTTCGTGTATTATCTTTTATCGGATAATCATTTGAATATGCAATAATAGAAAGCGCTGAGAAAAGAGATGTTTTGTGTAACGAAGCAACTTCCTTAATTTTATCAATAGTGATTCTTCCAATTCCTCTTCTAGGTGTATTAATTATTCTTAAAAAATTAACATCATCATCTGGATTAATTATTACTTTAAGATAACTTAAAATATCTTTTATTTCTTTTCTTTCAAATAATGATTTTCCCCCACTAACATGAGAATTAACTTCTCTTGTCATTAGGGCAGATTCAAAAGCTGGAATTAATGCATTGTTTCTTGTTAAAATTGCAAAATTATTGAAGCTAATATTTTCCTTTTTATGAAGTTCAATTATTTCTCTTGCTACTTGATTAGCTTCTTTTTCACCATCTTCTGGTTTTATTAAATATATGTTTGTGCCTTGTTCGCATTCAGTCCATAGTTTTTTATCTTTTCGCTGTTTGTTGTTATTAATAATATTATTTGCAGCGTCAAGAATCGTTTTACTACTTCTGTAGTTCCTTTCAAGCATTATTTCTTTTCTCTCTGGAAAGTCATTTTCAAACATCACAATATTTTGATAGTTAGCACCTCTCCAAGAGTAAATACTTTGATCATCATCTCCAACTACACATAAATTTCTGTTTTTTACAGATAATGCACTAACTAATCTATATTGTGAGATTGAAGTATCTTGAAATTCATCAACTAGAATATATTTAAATCTATTGCTTGTTTTTTCTAAAATATCTGGGAATTTATCAAATAATTCTAAAGGTTTAACAATTAAATCATCAAAGTCTACAGCATTATATGTTTTTAAATATTTGTCATATTCTTTGATTAATATTTTAGTATTTTCTGCAGTTGATTCATTGATAATTAATCGTTGAGTTTTAAATTTACTAATATAATCTTGAACATCATTTAAATTAAAGGCATCTATTGCCCATCCTAAATTTGAAATGACCTGTTTTATTAAAGAAATCTTATCATTAGAATCATATATCGTAAAATTATTTTTCCAACCTAAATGATGGATATGTTGTTTTAATAAACCTAATCCAAAAGAATGAAATGTTGTAGTTGTCAAATGTTTAAGTTCTTGGTTTGTTAAGCTTCTTATTCTTTGACCCATTTCTTTCGCAGCTTTATTTGTAAAAGTTAAAGCTAGGATGTTTTTCTCATCTATGCCTTGCTCAAGCATATTAGCAATTCTATAAGTAAGCATCCTAGTTTTCCCGCTTCCAGCTCCAGCAATAATTAAAAGAGGGCCTTCAATTGATGAAGCTGCAAGGTATTGCATATCATTTAATTCATTTTTTAAATTCATATTTTCCTATATTGATATTTATTGTATCTTAAAATGCTTATTTTATTTTAATTGCATTCGCAGGACATACTTCGTGACAGCAATAGCATTTGATACATTTTTTTTCATTAATAATAATTTTTTTATTACTAAGTGATAACGCATTTGCTGGACAAATATCAATACATTTTTTACATTTTATACATGGGTCTTCTAAAAAAATTGGAGCTTTTCTTTTTTCTGATAATTTTTTGTTATTTATTTTTTTAAAATCTTTAATAATTAAATCATTAGCATTTAGGTTGCTATATTCAATATCTTCAATTTTTCTAGTATTTGTCAATTTTTTCTTGATGGCATATTTTATAATTGGAATATCTAATGGATTGTAACCCATCATTATAGCTTGGCTAATATCTAATGCAAGAGCATCAGTACTTGTCATAATATATCCAACTTTTTTAGGGTACCCATTTCCTGGTCCAGGACCTTCCATCCCTATTATTGCATCCATAATTGAATATTCTGTTTTACTTATACTAAATAAGCCACATATAAATTTTGCAAAACCTTTTCTTGTTGGATTGTGAACATGTTGTTTACTTTTATTTAAACCAGGAACTAAACCAAACATATTTTTTATAGCACCAGTTGTGTACATTAATTCATGAGTCTTAAATTTAGAAACAGATATGCAAAAGTCAACCTTATCAATTGCTTTTGTTATCGATATTTTTCTTTTAACAAAAGGAACCAGTTTTTTTACAGGATCTTTAGAAAAATCTACCCATTTAACATCTTCTTGTTCACATACTTGATAAATTCCAGACTTTTTTGGTTTGAAATTTGATTTTTGAAGGCCAGGAGAATCTCCAACTAATATTTTTTTAGCGCCTTCTTCTTTTAAAATTCTAATTACTGCTTTAACAACACTTGGATGGGTTGATAAGCAAACTTCTGGCTTTGCATCTGATAATATATTGGGTTTAACTAAAATAGTCTTATTTTTTATAATTGGGAAATCTGATTTACTCATTGCTTCTTTTAAAGCTAAATATACATTTTCTTCATCGTAATCATTACATTTGACAATATTTACTACACTCATTTTATTCTCCTAATTAGACAAAAATATAATGGACCTCTATTTTCACTGACATCTGGTAAAACAATTTTACCATATTCTCTATTTTCTGCTATTGTACAATCAAAATCAACTAATTCAAACCTTCCTTTCCGTTTTTTAAATAATTTTTTAATAACATCCTCATCTTCGAGTGGTGTTATTGCACAAGTTGAGTATAATATTAAACCCCCGATTTTTACAGCTTCTAAAGCTGCAGCTAGCATAGCAAATTGCTGATATGAAAGGTGTTTGGGTCTATTTAATGACCATTGATTAAGATAAGCTGGATCTGAAAGAACGTGTCTTTCACTTGAACATGGAGCATCAAGAAGAATCTTATCATAGACTTCTTGCTCAAATAATCCCCATTTTGTTGAATCATGGGCGGTAATTCTTATATTAGCTTTATATTCTTCACAGAGATGTTGTTCTAAAACATTGTGGAGTCGGGCTCTTCTTTTACTTGATCTGTCATTTGATGTTAGTTGTCCTGTTCCTTTTAATTTTGAAGCAAGAACTAATGATTTACCTCCTGGAGCTGCACACATATCTAAGATATTGTCTCCTTCTCTAATCTCAAGAAGATTTGCACAAAATAATGATGCTTCATCAAAAAAATAAGGTTTAATTAAATTAGATGAATATTCAATATTTTCTTTTTCTTTTAATAAAGCTTGTTTTAAAACATCCCATCTTTTATCAAAGAGGCTTCTGTAATAATTATCAAATTCAATGGCTGAATCTATTTTTTTTGTTTTTTTTGACATGCATTTATTATATATAAAAATAGGATAGTTTTGTATACTTTGATAATAAATTATTATGTTATAACTTTTTTTATGTATTTATTTGTAGTTTTTGTCAATTATATCCTATTGGGTGATAAAGTTACTTTACAATTTTTACCTTAACTATATTATATAAACATGGCATATATAACAGCATTATTAGAGGGGCTTTTAAGTTTTATTAGTCCTTGTGTATTACCAATGATACCTTTGTACATTGGGTATTTAGCAGGTGGAATAGCAAATAAAGATAATCAAGAGTTAAATAAAAATAAATTATTGTTTAATTCTTTATTCTTTATTATAGGTTTTACTTTATTGTTTGCAACTCTAGGAGCAAGCGCTAGCTTTTTAGGGCAGTATCTTAGTGAACATTTAGAAGCAATTAATAGAGTAGGCGGTGTTATTGTAATAATTTTTGCTTTAAGTTTTTTAGGGTTTAAATTTCTCCCATTTTTGGAAAATACTTATAAACTGAAGACAAATACAAAAAGTTTAAATTATTTCTCATCATTTATATTTGGAATTGTATTTGCAGTTGGTTGGTCACCTTGTACAGGTCCTTTCTTAGGGTCAGCATTAATGTTAGCCGCAAATACTGCCACATTGTATCAAGGGGTTTTTACTTTGTTAGCTTATTCTTTAGGCTTAGCTATTCCTTTCTTTTTGTCCGCTTTATTGTTAAAACAATTGGAAGGAGCTTTTTCATTTATTAAGTCACATTATAAAATTGTTACAATAATAAGTGGATTGTTATTATTAGCTATGGGTATATTAATGGTCTTAGGGTATTCACCTGCAATACTTTTTGAATGATTTTGGAGAAAATAAATGGATAAAAATAAAAAAAATAGTTTAATTATTGTTGTTGTAATACTTTTAGTATTTGTATTTGCATATTTAGGATATGATCAACTTAGTAAGAATGGGCCAAATACTTCATATGCCCCACAAATTAATATAAATGAAGAAAAAATATCATCATTAGAACAGGAATCTAAATCAATTAGTCAATCAACAACAAATAGTGATAATAATACTGAGTCTCAAAATTCAGATACTCAGCAAGTAGCTGCTAATGATGATAATGGAGAAGCCGAGGTTTCAAATATTATGCCTGATATTCCTCTTACTTTGATAAATGGTGAAGAAACAACATTTTGGAAATTAGCTGAATTAGGAAAACCTGTTGTTATTAATTCTTTTGCATCTTGGTGTCCTCCATGTAAACAGGAGATGCCTGAATTTATTGAAGCAAGTGAAGAATATAAAGGAAGAGTTACTTTTATTTTCTTCGACTCTTTTGATGGAGAGAGAGAAACAAAAGAAGCTCTTGATGCTTTCGCAAAAGAGTATTTTAATGATGATACAATTTGTGTAATTGATCCTGGATATATTTCATATTTATTTAAATCAAACAGTTTGCCAACAACTATTTTATTAAATAAAAAAGGGGAGCCTGTAAATGGCTTCCAGGGAATGATACAGAAAGAAACTCTAGTTAATGCTATTGAACAATTGCTATCAGAATAACTTAAAAAAATACCCTAACCAAAATGATATGGTTAGGGATTTTTATTTTATAGTAAATACTTAATAATTCCTATATAGAAAGCTAGACTTGCAGCTACACAAAAAATATGCCAAATTAAGTGTCCATGAGGGATTTTTTTAAATCCGTAGAAGATTACTCCTAAAGTGTATAGAACACCTCCGGAAATTATATACATTAATAAACCTTTTGGAATATTTGGAATAATATCATTCCAAAAGAAAATTAATATCCATCCCATTAAAATATACAAGACTACGTGGAATGGCTTAAGTCTTCCCCAAAATATTAGAGTAAAAGCAATGCCAAGAGCTGCAATTATCCAAATTAGATAAAAAAGTCTTATGCTTTTTACACTTCCAACATATAATAATAGGGGAGTATATGTTCCAGCTATTAAAAAATAGATATTACTGTGGTCAAGGATTCTACAAAATCTTTTAGCATTGTTTTTTGGCAAACCATGATATAAAGCACTAGCAAAATAAAGTAGAAAGTTTGAGAGAGCAAAAATAATTAATCCAACTTTTAAATATATGTTTTGCACAGTATTTAATTTAGCAAAAATGTAGATTATTCCTATTAATGCTAATGCCGCAGCTATTGCGTGTGATAGTGAATTTTCTTTTTCAGCTTCAGGATGTACTAAAACGGGAAGAGAAATTTTTCTCTCTAACCAGCTTTTTTTTTCATTCATTTTTATTACCTCATTTAAATATAAGTATAATTTATACTTTCTTTGTAAAATTTACAATCGAGTAAATAAAATGAGTACCTTATTTTAAGGTACTCAAAGTGATAATTTAAAGAGAGT
>RZYO01000209.1 GCA_009930325.1 Spirochaetia bacterium
TACATTCTAATCATCTAATGATTTCTCATAATTTTCTTGTGCTTCATCAAAAGCATCAAGCATTTCCTCTTCTCCAATACTATCCTTATATCCATCATTCAAAAGATAATCATACTCTTTTTGTATAATCTTCTTTAGTCCTTCATTCTCACATCTTTCCAAGTCATATAACATTGCTTGTAATCTTCTTTGTTTTTCTTTTTCATCCATTTATACCACCTTCTAAAATAAATAGAGGACCTTAGTCCTCATTATAACAATCTTCAATATCCTTATCATAATCATTCTCAAATATATAATCTAATAAGATATCGCTTTCTTTATACAACTTCTCAAAATTTTTTCTTCTGTCTTCAAAAACATGTAAATCTCTTTTAAAAACATGATTTAAATTTTGATAATCTTTGTGTGTGTAAGCATATTTAATAAAATCAATAAAAATCTCATAAGCCTCTACACTTCTGTTATCCTTATCACAATGGAAGTAATCTAAAATATAATCTAATTCTATATTGGAAAAAGTAACAAAATCTTCTTCATCTCTATAATCAAATTCAATAGCCATTTAAAACACCTCTAAACTTAAAAAACTAACTTCATCTACATCAATGTAAATGTCTAACTTTCTTGCATTTCTTTTTGCTTTATTTTTTAAAGCATTCCTTATTAATTTTTTATTCATATAATTCATCAATACCACCTATACTCATTTTCATAAGCATACATAGTATAAAGTCACACTTATATATAAACATTTCTAAATATCAGTATATATTTATAATATTATACTTCAAATCACAAAAAAAAATCTTACCTTTTACTTTATATGCAATTACTTTTTTAATATTTAATTTCAATAAATCAAATTCTTCAAATTTTAATCTTTCTTTTTTTCTTATATATTTATTACACTTACACTCTATTAAAATAATATCATCAAAAACTTCACTATCTTTTTTACTCATAACAATTAAATCAGGAAACACACTCGCACTTTGTCTTATAACAAAACAACCTTTACTTTCTAATAATTTTTTAACTCTTCTTTCAAACTCATCTCCTTTTTTTCTTGCTAATGTCATTTTATCTCTTTAATTTATAAGCAATCTTATCATCATATTTACATCTCTCAACAATCCCCTCCTCTTCTAAAAATAATAAAAAAGAAGTTAAGTTGTTTGTTTTAAATATTTTTTTTATTTCACTCTTTAAAACTATATCGCTATTACTTAAATACAATATAAGGTTTTCTATCGTATTTGATATTCTTGTCATTTCTATTCCTTTTTTATATACTTATCTTTTAGATAAATTATTTCTTTTATTTCTCCTAATCCTTCTTTAACCAATAAATCTTTTTCTTTTTTACTTCCTATAAAACTATAACTCAACTTCTCTTCATATAAATTAGGATATTTAACTCTTGCTTCTTCATCATTAATAGTATATCTTTTTTGTCTTACTATACTTATACTTCCAATATTATCAATCTCTTTATTTATCATCTCTTCCATTAATATGCTATCAATTTCTTTCATTTCTTTGCTTATTTTATTTAATTCCAAAGCTAATTTTTCTCGTTTTAAATACAACTCTCTTAACTCTTCCTTAATACTCTCTTCCATTCTTAACCACCAATTCTCCTTCTATATTACTACTAATAATTTTATTTCTTATCCTTATATCATTAATAGGCTCTATTATAACACAACTACTATTTATTATATTAATATAACCACTCTCTTCTAATTCCCTTAAATCCTTTCTTAGTGTAGGCAAACTACAACCTAATTTCCTCTTTAATTCATTCTGTAAAATAAAACTAGGATAATCACTACACATATATAACATATTTAATATAATCATTTTTCTTTCTTTCATTTTAATCTTTTTTTACATAGATAATTCTATTAGAAGTAATAATCCCTCCTATCTCTCCAATATCCACCAATTTATCTAATATTTTCTTAACCTTTTTTTGACTAATGAATATATTATTATCTTCTAATATCTCTCTTGCTTTATTAACACTGAAATATTTATAATTAATACTCTTAAATATAACATTTTTAATAATTAATTCACTATCTTTATATTTATTCCATTCTCCCTTAGCCATAATTATAACCTTTGTAACAATATTAAACTACCACCTTCTCTTCTTACTTTATCAACCAAAAAACTTAATTTATACTCATCACTATTTTCACTATCTATTTTCCAATCTTTCCAACATTTATTAAAACTATTCAAATCTAAACTACAATATATTAATACTTCTTTTAATCTATTTTTTATTACTATGAAATTTCCTTCATCTTCCAAACTCCATAATACACTTTTATTAATCTCCTTTTTATCAATATCAATAACAAAATCACTACCAACTAAAAAATAAGTCATAGTGACAAAATCGCCACCATTCTTTTCATATACTTCTAATCCTATTTTAAAAAATTCTAAACACATTTTAATCTCCTAACTCTTCTACACTACACATCCCAATATTACAAGCAAACCTTAAAGCCCTTGCAACAGCCCTAGTTTCAGCCATTCTAATCTTATGAGGCAATATCATATTACCAACATTATTATCATTAGCATCTCCATAAGCAGTAAATACCTTATTATCTACTTCAACTACTGCTTTAAATATTATATTTACAGCATCATCAACATTCTCTGTAACTAATTCTGTTCTAATCATCTTTAATCCTTTCTCGTGTGCTATTGCTAATAATCCATCAAATAAAATAAATCTCTTCCCTTTAATTAATATAGTATATTTATCCTCATTACTTTTTTCACTTTCATTTTCTTTTTTTGTAACTATATTAGTTTCTTTTTCTACTGCATTTTTCTGACAATTAAAACACAATATTTTTCCATACTTACTTTTAGAATAATCTCTTATTTTTTCGCTTATAATCATTCCACAATCTTCACATCTTATTTCTTTTTTTTCTTCCATTAATACCACATCTATTTATAATCTTTACTACTATATATATTTTTCCACTACTTTATCTTTTTTTTCTAATTTATATTTAATTTCACAAATTTTACTGCAGAACCCCCATATATAATCATCACTACTATCAAAATAACTTCTTCTACAATACTTACAATATTTCTTATCCATTATATACCATCTTTTTATTATTACTTCTAATGTTATCATATAACTCAATACTAAGAACATACACTCTTCTGCAATCAAATATACAATTATATACTCCCAAACAATATTTATTCAAATCTTTTCCTTTTTTTATTACTAATTCATTTTCTTTTTCTATATCTTTTAATATTAAATTCAATTTAGTTGGAGTAATATCCTTATATATTCTCTTTATTTCTTTGTATAATTTTATTTTATCATACAATAAAACACCTTTCTTAACTTCCTTACTTCTATTTATATAATTTAATATCAAATCTTTCAAAAAAACCACCTCATACTTTATGATACACACTTATATATATATCTTTACTTTTTAAAAACAAAAATCCCTTCTATT
>RZYO01000067.1 GCA_009930325.1 Spirochaetia bacterium
AATAACAGATAATCAAATAATAACAGAAAGGAGGGAAAAAACAAAGTCTTAAGAATTATTGGAATCTACTAAAGAATGATAAGTTTTATCATATTTTAGAAGATTAAGCCTATGAAATACATAAAAGGAATGATAGTAGTAGCTGTCTCAAAACTCCTTACCTTTTTATTTCAAAACTCCTTACCAAAAGTTTTCAAAATTGCTTGACGTTAACATTCAAATTATTAATTTTAATAATCATTATTTCTCTTACACTATTTTCTTGTGATTTATTTGGAGTATTCCCATCTAATGAAAACAATTTTGCAGATTTACCAGATTATCTAACTCAAAACCTTTACATCAACTATGATTCAACACTCGTAAGAGCTAGTGTGTCTGATTCTGGAATAAACGTTATAGCAGGGACTAATCCAAATCATCCTGATATTGAATATTACAATAGAGCTTTAGAATTTGATACTTCTTCATTAAATGATGCTGGTTACACCATTAAAACAACTTATGTTGACGAGTCAGATTCAGAGACTCCAGAAGGAGAAATTGAAGCAACGTTAACTATGATCTGTGAAAAAGAGGAGTCTCCAACAATCAAATTTATTTTTGGAATCTATTATAACTATGACATTTTGATTGATAAATATATTGATAATGTAGCAGTAGTCGATTGGAGTACTTATTTAACTTGGAATGAATATTAATCAAAACATTTATAAAAAGGAGATTTTATTATGATTAAGAAACTAAAGATATTCTTATTAATTATTATTAGTTCATTGTTTATCTTATCTTGTGAGATAAGCCCAACAATCGATTTATCTAATGTTCCTTCAAGTTTAAGACGAACTTTATTAATTAATTATCAAGTTAATATTGGAACAGTCACATTTTCAACAACAGAGATAAATGTTGTTTTAGGAAGTCAAAGCTCTTCGTATGGAACTTCTGCTTTAGAATTTGATTCTTCAACTTTAATATCAAATGGATATTCTCTCACAACAGCATATTCAGCAAGTACTATTCCTGTATTTACTTTAATATGTACAAAGAAAAACAGTCCAACTTTAAAATATGTGTTCACATTATATTCAGAAGATATAGGGGTATCAAAATATGTTGATAATGTACAAGCCTCAAGTTATGCTACAGTCTTAACTTGGGATTCTGGCGATTAGGGTTGTTAATTATATTAGTATATTATATTCTCTTTAAATAAAATCATATTTATTTAAGAGGTATTATGCTGATAAACCCAAATTTAAAATATTATTTAAATGATGGACCTACTAAGGGGATTATTCGAATATATAATTTGAGAACTGATAAATCACATTTAGTAATAAGTGAGAATATTATTGAAGATAGTAAAAAAATAAGGTTTCAATTAGATTTAGGCCTATATTCAAACAAAGACTTACAAAAAGATTATAGCGAAATTGGTTTAGAATTATTTTCAATAGAGCCTATTTTATATATCGAAGATGAAGAATCTTTGGAAGCTTTATTTGAAAAAGCTAAATCACAGTTATTATCTAATAATATAGATTTATATTAAAAATCAAATTATTTTCAATTTAAAACATTTGTTACATCAGGTTGTAGCAAATGTTTTTTTATATCTTAATATCAAATAATACTAAATACTTATTGACAATCATTATCATTAGTGTTATTTTATACACATGTAAAATAAAACATATAAGGAGAAGTTTTATGGAAGAATTTTATAAAATGCCATTATTAGGCGACAAAGCACCAAGTTTTGTAGCAACAACAACACAAGGTCAAATTAATTTCCCTGAAGACTACAAAGGTAAATGGGTAATACTTTTTTCACATCCTGCAGATTTTACTCCTGTTTGTACAACTGAATTTATGACTTTTGCAAAACTTGAAGATGATTTTAAAAAATTAAACACTTATTTAGTTGGTTTATCTGTTGATTCACTTTATTCACATATTGCTTGGCTAAGAAAAATTCATGAATTAGAATGGAAAGATATGAAAAATCTTGAAGTTAAATTCCCTCTTATTGAAGACATAAGAATGGATGTAGCAAAAAAATATGGCATGATTCAACCTAATCAATCAAACACACAGGCTGTTAGAGCTGTATTTATAATTGACCCTGAAGGACTAATTAGAACTATTCTTTATTATCCACTTTCAACAGGAAGAAATTTTGATGAATTAAAGAGAATCATTCAAGCTCTTCAAAAAGCTGATAAAGAAAGTTGTGCTACCCCTGCTGATTGGCGAGAAGGAGATGATTATATTGTTCCTCCTGCAGGCAGTTGCGGAACAGCTAAAGAAAGAGTTGAAAGTAAAGATGAAGATATGTATTGTTTAGATTGGTTTTTATGCTTTAAAAAAGACAAAAAGAAATAGTTTATAATTTACTTTAATATACAAAATCCTCCTAAATGGAGGATTTTGCTATTATTTAGATTGAATTTACTTTTATTTTGATGCTTTGTCCATCTTAATTAAATTCCTAACACCTTCAATTGCAACTCTTATTGCACTCTCAGTATCATGAAGAATAGGATTTTCCATTCCGAGTTTTTCTCTCTCTTGATTACCTACTACAAAAAATTCGCTACCACATCTTACTCCTAAATATGAAGCAACAGTAAAGAGAGCAGCACTTTCCATTTCACTAGCTAAAACCCCTAATCTTTTCCAAGCTTCCCATTTATTATTTAATTCATAACTAACAGGCATTAAATCAGGTGAATGTTGTCCATAAAATGAATCTTTACATTGAACAATACCAGTATGATATCTAAAATTCAAAGTCTTAGCTGCTTCTCTTAAAGCCTGTACAACATCAAAATTTGCAACAGCAGGAAATTCAATAGGAGCATACTCTTTGCTTGTACCTTCAAATCTTACAGCCCCTGTAGCTACTACCACATCACCACCCATTACAGGTAATGAAATTCCGCCACATGTACCAACTCTTATAAAGGTATCTGCACCACACTTGTACAATTCTTCCATAGCTATAGAAGCTGATGGGCCTCCAATTCCAGTACTTGTGACTGAAACTTTTTCACCATCTAAATATCCTGTATATGTAATATATTCTCTACTATCAGCAATTAGCTGTGGTTCATCAAAATATTTTGCAATTTTTTCACATCTTTTTGGATCCCCAGGTAATATTACATATTTTCCCACGTCACCTTTTTTTATATGGAGATGGTATTGAACACCAGTCCCATGCATATAATCTGACATATTATCCCCCTTAAGTATTTTTTTTTAACAGAGCATAAATTATAACATTGTTAGAGATATAATTGCAATCGAATAATTTAAATTATTATTCAATTAAGCAATTCTAAATATAAGTAGTATATTTTATTTATAACATTACATAAGTTTTTCCCATACCACCATCTGCAGGGATTGCAAAATTATAATCTTTAACTTGAGATTGTTCTTTTAAAAAATAATGTATTCCTTTTTGTAAAATACCATCACCAAACCCATGAATTATAGAAAAAGAATTAAAATTATGGATTAAACAAGCTTCAAGTTGCTTTTGAACTTCTTCAATTGCTCTTTCTAATGTTAAGCCTCTTACATCAATAGTAGCTTTTGGCCTAGGTGTTTCATTATTGTATGAAACACTCACTTTATTACTTACTAAGGAATCTTTGGCTTTATATAAATCTTTTTCTTTAAAAGAAATTTTCAGTGAACCGACCTGAACTACCCATTTTTTCTTTCCATCAGCTTTTAAAACAACACCTTCTCTTTTACTATCGCCACAAAGGACAGTCATTCCTTCTTTTATATCAAAGGGTTCCTTTTTTTCTTTAATTAAAAGTTCTTCTTCTTCAATCTGTTTTTTTATCTCTTCTTCTTTCTTATCTAAATTAGAAATAAAATCTTTTACAGCTTTAGTCTTATCTTTAGTAAGTTCTCCTGTAACAATTTTATTTACTAGATTTTCTAAATCTTTTCTACTTTTTGAAATATATCTAGATAGTTCTGTAGCTTGTTCAGTTTTTAAATTAAGCTCTTTCTCCTTAATTTTTTTTCTATACAATTCAACTTCTTTCTTTAGATAATCTAATTCAGATTCTTTTTTCTTTAAATCTAAGGCTTTTTTTTCAATATCTTGTCTTTCACTTTCAAGTCTTTTTACAATTTGACCTATTTGTAATTGATCATCACCTAAATATTTTTTAGCATTTGTAATTACTTGTTGTGGTAACTTCATCCTTATTGCAGTATCTATTGCATGCGAATCGCCGGGTAACCCACAAACAACTCTAAAAGTTGGCATATGAGAGTTTTCATCAAATTCCATAGAAGCATTTAACATATTAGAACTTATATAAGCTTTATGTTTTAATGAGTCTAAATGAGAAGTGATAAAAGAAACTTTACAATTTTCATTTAAAAAATCAACAATACTTTGCGCAATCGCTCCACCTTCATTTGGATCTGTTGCTGAACCTAATTCATCTAATATTACAAGAGTATTTAATGTTGCGTTTTTTAAAATCTTAGATAAACTATTCATATGACCACTAAAAGTTGATAATTCTTCTTCAATACTTTGATCATCACCAATATCTGTATAAATTTTATCAAACAAAGGAAGAGAAGAGCCTTCTTGTGCTGGAATGTATCCAATAAATTGATTTAAAGCAGAAAATAAACCAACAGTTTTTATTGTAACAGTTTTACCACCTGCATTTGGTCCTGATATAACAACACATTTTATGTCTTTATCTATTTCTAAAGAAATAGGAACGGCTTTATCTGCCAAAAGTGGATGTTTTGCAAAAAATAATTTTATATTTTCATTATCTAAATCTACTTGAGAACAATTATAATTTATAATCCAACGAGAAAAACAATATAAAATATCGACTTCGATTATTTTTTTCTTTAATTCCTTTAGATATTTCAATATTTCTCTTAATTTTTTATTTAAAGTATTATAAATTTTAGCTATTTCAATTTGAATTTGTTGTTCAGCTAAAACAACAGAATTATTATATTCAACTAATTTATAAGGTTCAACAAAAACTGTACTTCCTGTTGAACTAGAACCATGAACAAAACCTTTAACTTTTGATTTTGCATCTGTTCTAACAGGAATAACGATTCTTTCATCTCTAATTGTTTCTAAATCACTTTGTAAAAATAATTTATTATCTTTAATAAAATCTTTTGTAAAATTATTCCTTTCCCGTTTTGCATTTTCAACTTTTTTAACTAAAGCCTTTATCAAAGGATGACTTTCTTTTACTTTTCCACTTTCATCTAAAGCATAAAACACTTCATTTTTAAAATCAATTAATTCTTGTGCTATCCCTTCTTCTAATAAAGAAGCTATAATATCTGACTTTTTATTATCAAATAAAGGTTGAGATATAAAATCATATAAAAGCTGTGCACTTTCAATAAATACTCCAACTTCAAATAATTCTTGTCCATCAACATTTTGGTATATATTTTTTAGCTTATCAAAAATATTAATAAGTGAAGGGAAATTATTTACTCTTATGCTATCAGGATTATTTAATAAAAAAAGAATATCCTGAATTTTCTTTTGTTGTAATTCAAGTTCTTTTTTATTATTTATAAAATCTCTGTTATAAAGAGTTATTTTTGAATCTTCAAATAATAAATATTTTTCTATAATTGTTAAGACTTGGTAAAAACCCAAGTCATTTAAAGTTTTTTTCGATAATCTCATTTCAATTTTTTATTTGGCATCTTATATCGTGCCTTACTAGTCGAATTTGAACTGCCTTTCCATTTAGGGCCCTGTAATAATAATGAATCAATCATTCTTAAATAGCTTTCATATCTATCAGAATTAATCTCACCGTTTTCTACCATTTTTATAATTTCACAATCTGGTTCACTTGTATGAGTACACATATTAAAAGCACATTTATCTTTATTTAAAACAAATTCTGGAAAAGAGTCTGCTATTTCAACTGGGCTTCTATGTGGTACCATGATTTCTCTTACACCTGGAGTATCGATAATTGTCAAATTATCTTTTCTAAGTAAAATCGAATAATTAGTAGTATGTCGCCCTCTATCATATTTTTCACTTACATAGCTAGTTCTTTGACTTGTTCCAAGAATTTCATTTATTATTGTTGATTTACCAACTCCACTTTGACCAACAAATGCTACTACTTTATTTTCAATTTTCTCAATAAGTAAATTTAAATTTGTTTTTTCTTTTGCACTTACTAATAAAGTTTCATACCCTAATTCTTTAAATAAATTATATCTTTCAAGTTCCCATCCTTGTAATTTGATATCTGATTTATTTAAAACAATTAATATTTCAACATTTTCACAACTTGCAATAACTCTATCAATAAATCTTGGTCTAAATGGTGGTGAGCCACAACTTGCAACACAAACAATTAAATCCATATTAGCAACAACAGTTTGATTACATTTCCCTTTCATATTCCAACGTCTAAAGCTGTTTTTTCTTTCAAGTCTTTGAATTATTTGACCTTCAACCTCATTAGTCTTATCAAATTCAACAAAATCACCAACTGCTAATGGATTATATTCATCATTTACATCATTTAGTAATTTGCCTTTGATTCTACATTCAAATATTTGATTTTCAGCTTCAACATTATATATATTATTAATGCCTCTTATAATTATTCCTTTCATATATTCTATGGTAGACAAAAGAAAAAGACTTGACAAGCTATTTATTTCTGATAGTCTAAAAATATGTTCGAATTTAAGACTTGTAAGAAAGAAAATTGTAATGCATTTACAACTTTAGATAGTGATTATTGTTATAGACATTCACCTAATAAAGATGATTTATTAAAAAAAATGTTTAATTATTTTGAAAAAGAAGATTTACTTAGAAACATTACATTTTCTCATGCTGAATTTGAAAATTTATCTACTAAGCAAAAAAGATTTTCTTCATCAAATTTTTCTTGGTGTACTTTTAGAAATATGGATTTTTCAGGATCTAAATTTTCTACATGTTTTTTTGATTTTTGCCTATTTGACAATTGTAAATTTTGCGATACTGATATTAGATATTCTGTTTTTTCCGGTAGCAAAATAATTAATTGTGATTTTTCAAACTCATTATTAATTCACAATAACTTTTCAGGAATTGATGCTTGGTTTTGTGATTTTAGTTGTAGTGATTTATATTTTACAACTTTTTGTAGTTCCTGTTTAAGGGATGTTAGCTTTGAAGATTGCAATCTTAAAAAAGCTGATTTTAGAGAAACTGAGCAAAGAAGATTGAATTTTAGATATTCAAACTATGAGGATGCAACTAAATGAGAATATATCAACATTTTTCAGTAGTAGGTTTTTGTAACACTTATGTTGTTGGACAAAACTCAAGCAGCGATGCAATAATTATTGATCCAGGACATGTTGATAATGAATTAATTAGCATCATTGAGAAAAATAAATTTGTAATTAAAACAATTTTACTAACACATAGGCATGAATCTCATACTAGTGGAGTTGGAACTTTATTAAAATTATATAATCCAAAGATATATGCATATACTAACAAAGTTTATGAATTTGAAGTAACTGAAATATCAGGTGGAACAAAATTAAATTGTGATGGAATTGATGTTGAGGTCATCCATTTACCTGGACATAGTGTCGATTCATTAGTCTTTAAGATTGGGTGTGCCTTATTTACAGGTGACACTTTAATGGCTACAAGAATTGGATCAACCCCTGGATATATGGAAAGATCTTTATTAATAAAAATTATAAAAAACAAATTACTTTCATTTGATGATAATTTATTAGTATTCCCAGGACATGGGGCACCCACAAAAATAAAAAATGAACGATTATTTAACCCAGATTTAACTGAAGAAACAGCATCTCCTTGGCTTCGTAATCAAATTGCTCTTGAGAGAAATAATCGTTTTTAACTATTTGTTTTTTAGTTTTTCAGCACTTTCATAATATTTACTTTGTTGACCCTTATCCATAATATAAGGGTTTAATTTCTTTATCACCTCTTTAAATCTTTGAGGCATAGCTGATCTAAATCTCATCTTATCCCCCGTTTTAGGATGTTTTAACTCTAATTGAAGTGCATGTAACATTAGTGTAGCATTAGGGAATATTTTATCCTCATTCGAATAAATTGGATCTCCCAATATTGGATGATTAATACTCTTTAGATGAACTCTAATTTGATGTGTTCTTCCTGTATGAATATTTAATCTAACTAGGGCATAACCTTTATACTGTCTTAGAACTAAATAACTTGTATCAGCAAATTTACCAATTTCAGAAGAACAAGTTGTAAATTTCTTTCTATCTTTAGAATCTCTAACAATATTTGTATTTATTCTTCCTCTTCTTTTATCAAAATAACCTTTTGCTAAAGCAATATATATTTTACTTGTTTCTCTATCTTTAAATTGTTGGGATAAAGCTCTTTGACTTTCTCTATTTAGTGCAACGACCATTGTTCCACTAGTATCTTTATCTAGTCTATGAACAATTCCAGGCCTAATTAGTGAAACATCCTCATCAACATCACCTTCTTCATCATCATCCACTTCATTAGCAAAATTAGATGAAAAATCTTCTCCATATCTAAAAACTAAAGCATTAACTAAAGTATGTTCATAATTATTAGCACCTGGATGCACCACTAATCCTTGATCTTTATTTATCACAAGAATATCTTCATCCTCATATAATACATTTAATTTAATATCTTCAGCTTCAATTCCTTCAAAAAAATTTTCACTATACTTTATTTCAATTATTTGACCATTTTTTACTTTTGTACTGTTTTTTACTAGCTTACCATTTATAAAAATTTGTGTATTTTCATCTGAAACTAATGACCTCGATACACCCTGTAAATTCTGAGCAATATAACTATCTACTCTTGTTTTAGTTTCAATATTTTCAACAACCAATTTATGATTTATTTCTCTTTTTGACATTTTATTATTCCATCTCTCCTATAATATAATCCCCAATAGCAATTGAAAGGGATATAAGCGCTGCAATAGATACTTGATATTTTAAAGCTGTTAATTCTTCTGTGGGAACATTTGAAATTAATCCAGAATTAACAACTACATTATATGCAACAACTGAAATTGGAAATGTTAGTGCTAAAGAACCAAAAAATAAACTTTCACCCCGCCTAAGCTTAATACTCCATGAAGGAAATTCATCTATTGAATAATTTTGATAATCTTCAAATTCAGTACTATCACAATAAATAGTTGAAGAGACTAAGATTAAAATTAATACTATAGATATAATTTTCTTTTTCATAATTTTTCCTTATTTAGAATAATCTCTGTTGCCGAATATTTTTGTTCCAACTCTAATTATTGTTGACCCTTCTTCTATTGCAATTTTATAATCACCACTCATTCCCATACTCAAATGCTTAATTTTTATTTCCAAATCTTTTTCTAATTTATTTTTTACATCATGAACTAATTTAAAAGCAGACCTAATTTCATTTTCTGATGCATTTAAGGGACCAATAGTCATTACACCTGTTAAATTAACATATTCTAATTGCTTTGATAAGATTGCCGCTTCTCTTATTTCTTCATAAGTTTCAAATCCTGTTTTATTTTCATCTTTAGAACTGTTATATTCAAGCATTACATCTATTTTCTTATTAATTTTTGCTGCATAAGTATTTATCTTATTAAGTAATTTTACAGAATCAACACTATCAATAGAATCAAATAACTCAACTGCTTTCTTAACTTTATTAGATTGAAGATGCCCAATTAAATGTAAATTTAAATCATTTTCTCTATCTTCTTTTTTAGGAAATTTAGATTCAACTTCTTGAACTCTATTTTCACCAAAAAGTCTCTCATTTAATGAATAGGCTTCTTTTATTGCTTCAAACGGGTGGGTTTTACTAACACACATTAATTGAACATTAGGATTTAATTTATTTATTTGGGAATGCAAATCTTCTAATACTGTTTTCATATTTTTAAATAAAAATTATATATATTTAATATTAAAATCATATACTAATATCATAAAATAATATAATTATTATATACCTCCTATATAACTTAATTATTTCTATTTTTAAGACGTCTTTCTTTTAATTCTTTATATTGTTTTTTGCCTTTAGCTAACCACATAGAAAAATCACCTCTTATTTTGGTAATTTGAGAGTTAATAAAATCGTTACCACTTCTCATACTTGGGAAAGCAAGAATAATTCTTTTGTTTCGTCTTGCTAATCTAGCTTTTCTAATAACCAATTCATCATTCCATCTATCTTTTATTGCTTGAATTAATTCAGCGCCTTCACCTGAGCTAATAGCCAATATTTTTTCTTTAACTTCTTCACTTCTATCTTTAATTTCTTCAAGAGCTTTATTAAATGCAGACATTTTAGCAGCTGAAAGAGCAAAATCAAAACTCATTCCAATTACAATTTCTAAAGCAAAATAATATTTAATTATCTCAGAAAGATTAACAATCAATCCTGATACAAAAGGATGAATTACATAAACCATTAATAAACTCAATATTCCAAACATTGTAGAATTTAATAAACAAACTCTTCCATTAATATTAAGAAAATTTTTACTATAGTCCCAGAGCTTTATATGAAATATTTTTTCTAATAAAAAAGAACCTATATATTCAATAATACTAGTTACAATCATTCCAGCAAAAAATAATAAAATGATATTTTTAATAAAAGGTCTTAATAAAAATAAAACACTCATTGCACCAAACCCATAAATTGGTAAATAAGGACCATGTAAAAAGCCTCTATTTACAATTTTTTTTGCTAAAATTGAACAATATAATTCTTCACATATCCAACCAACTAAGCAATAAATAAAAAAATAAATTATTTCAGTATTTATCAAAACAAACTCCTATATCTATAATTCATAATAATCATTATTTAAAAATTTTTTTGTAAAATCATCCTTTGGATTTTCAAAAAGTTTTTCAGTTTCTTGAATTTCAATAATTTTACCCTTATTCATAACCCCTATTCTATCACAAATGTAGCCTACTACATTCAAATCATGGGAAATAAACAAAAACGTTAAATTTAATTTTAACTTTAAATCATTTAATAAATTTAATATACCAGCTTGAATACTTATATCTAAAGCTGAAACACATTCATCTAAAACAACAAATTTAGGATTTAATACTAATGCAATAGCTATAGCTAAACGCTGCCTAAGCCCTCCAGATAGTTGATGCGGATAATTATCTTTATACTTTTTATCCAATCCTACTAGATTCATTATATTATCAACTTTTTTATTTCTTTTATTTTTAGAATAATTTTTATGAATAACTAATGGTTCCTCTATTAAATAACCTACAGTTTTTTTACTATCTAAAGAACTATATGGATCTTGAAAGACAATTTGAACATTTCTATAAAAATTTTTTATATCATTTTTTTTCTTAATTAACTTTATATCATTATTCTCAAATAAGATTGTGCCTTCTTTTAATTTCAACAATTTTAATAATAATAAAGCCAATGTACTTTTTCCACATCCGCTATTACCCACAATCCCAAAAGTTTCACCTTCTTTGATGTTAAAATTTATATTATCAAGAATCATTATCTCGTTATATGAAAAAGAAACATTTTTTACTTCAATTATATTCATTGATTTATCTCCTTATGAAAATGACAACGAATATATGAATCTCCTACTTTTTCTAGACAAGGTTTTTGATCAAAACACAACTGCTTCGCAAAGTCACATCTAGGAGCAAAAGGACAAGCATTTTCAACTCTATTTTCTAATTTGGGGACTATTCCATTAATTGAATGTAGTTTAGTTCCTCTTTGTTTAATTGTTGGCAATGATTTTAACAAAGCTTTAGTATATGGATGCTTTGCATCATTAATAATATTATCAACACTTGATGTTTCAACTATCATTGAAGCATACATTACATATACTCTATCACAAAGATTTTTTACTAATGCTAAATCATGAGAGATAAATAGAACAGCTGTATTTAGTTTCTTTGACATTCCTTTTATTAAATTTAAAACTTGAGCTTGGATTGTTACATCTAAAGCTGTTGTTGGTTCATCTGCAATTAATAATAAAGGATTATTAATTAAAGCCATTGCAATCATTACTCTTTGTCTCATTCCACCAGATAATTGATGTGGATAACTCTTAAAAATTCGATTTGTATCAGAAAGCCCTACTTCTTTTAACATCTCTTTAACAATTTCAACAGGATTGTTAATATTTTTATTGTGAGATTTTAATGTTTGAAGAATTTGATTTCCAACTTTAATTAATGGATTTAATGCACTCATAGGCTCTTGAAAAACGATAGAAATATCATTGCCTCTAATATTATTTAATTCATCAATAGGTAAATCTAATAAGTTTTGATTTTTAAAATTAATTTTTCCACAATCGATAGAAGAATTACTTGGTAACAAAGAAAGAATTGATAATGCAGTTAAACTCTTACCACATCCACTCTCTCCAACAAGGGCGACCAATTCACCTTCTTTTATATCAATATTCAAGTCATCAACTGCTTTAACTTTTTTATTGTTTATTAAAAAAGATAGAGTATAGTCTTTTATTTCTAAAATATTATTACTCATTTTCTTTATCCTCTTCAATAATTTTGTTTATACCATCACCAAGTAGATTAAAACCCATAACTAAAATAACAATAAATAATGCCGGAACAATAACGTATGAGGGTTTTTGTAAAATATAAGCTTGCGCTTCACTTACCATTTTACCTAAACTAGGATTCGGTGGTTGAATTCCAAGCCCCAAATAACTTAATCCTGCTTCTGCAATAACTGCACTTGCAAATGTTAATGATGCTGTAACTAATAACTCTCCAAAAACATGATTAAATATATGAATAATCATTATCCTAAATGTACTTGCACCCCTTGCTTTTGTTGCTAATATAAATGGTGATTCTTTGTAAGTATAATAGCCCCCTCGCGCCATTCTAGAAAATCTTGGAACACTCATAATTGTTAAAGCAATAATGATTGTTTTTGTATTAGAACCAAAAACGGCAATAAGCATTAAAGCAATTAATACTCCAGGGAAAGCCATTAATGTATCTATTATTTTTTTTATTATTTCATCAATAATTCCACCAAAATAGCCGGCTATTGCTCCAATTGGTGTTCCAATTAAAAATCCTAATAAAACGACATAAAACCCTATAGAAACACTAAGTCTAGTTCCAACCATTATTCTCGATAAAATATCTCTTCCAAGATGATCTGTACCTAAAAGATGTGCTAAAGAAAAAGATGCCAATTTATTTTTAATATCTATTTCATTTATATCATAAGGAAGTGCAAATATTCCCCAAATTACTACAATAAGTATAAATAATAAAAATAGAAATCCAAATAAAAAGTTTTTATTCTTAAAATATTTTTTCATTTTCCTTCCTACTCTATTCTTATTCTTGGGTCAATAATTTTATATAAGACGTCTACAAAAAAATTAACAACTATTACTAAAAAAGACAAATATAAAACTAATGCTTGAATTAATGGTAAATCCCTACTAGTAATACTAGAAGTTATTAATTTACCAATACCAGGAAGAGAAAAAACATTCTCAATTATTATACTTCCACCCAAAATATCCGCAATAATTAACCCAAATATAGTAATTACTGGAATTAGGGCATTTCTTAATACATGATGATACAATACAGTTTTTTCACTTAGTCCAATGCTATAAGCAGTTCTAACATAATCCTTTTTCAATTGTTGTTGTACACTGGTATTTAAGTATCTAACTACTATTGAAGAGGCTCCAATCGCAATTGAAAAACTTGGTAACAAAAGACTTCTAATGTTTTGTAAAGGATTTTCACTAAATGAAATATACCCTATTGAAGGTAAAATTCTTAATTTAACCGTAAATATACCTATTAGCAAAATAGCTATACAAAAGGACGGAATACTCATTCCGAATTGAGAAAGTAAAGACAAAGGAATAAAACTTTTTTTATTCCTTAACGAAACTAACAATAAACCAAAAGGGATTGAGATTAATACTGTTAAAATTAAACTGAAAAAAGATAATTGTAAGGTTACTTTTAATGATTGAGAAATTAAAGAAGATACTTGAGTTTGATACTTATAAGAAATACCAAAATCTCCTTTAGATATATTATTAAGCCACTCAATATATCTATATACTGGTGGAGCATCAATATTCATTGTTTCTCTTAACTGTTCTAACTGCTGGTCACTTGCATCTATTCCCAAAATAACTTGGGCAGGATCCCCTGGTAATATATTAAAAATAGAAAAAGTAATAACTGAAGCTAAAAAAAGAGTTAATAAAGCACTTAAAAGTTTTTTAATTATATATCGCATAATATTCCTTATTTTCTCAATATTTTAATTATACAATATTTTTCTCTTTTTTAGCTACTAGTTAGTTTTGATTATTTTTGATAACTCATTGATGCAAAATCTATCAAACCAGCAGGATAATATTGATACCCAATTAAATCTTTTCGCATTGCTGCAGTATTATTTGGATCACATAACCAAACAGAAGCTGAGGTTTCACTTAAAATTTCTTGTGCTCTTTTATATAATTCTACTCTTTTATTATCATCTACTGTTTTAGCAGCTTCTTCAATTATTTTATCATATTCAGAATTTGAATAATTTATAAAATTTCTTTTATATGTTGTTTCATATCTAGATAAAATATCATTGGGATCCAGTTTACCTGCTAAACCTATAATGGTACTTTGATAATCTCTATTTGAATAAACTTTTTCTAACCAAGTTCCCCATTCAACATTGATAATATTTACTTTAACATTTAATTCTTGTGCTTCACTTGAAATAATCTGTGCCGAATTGACATGTTGATAGTAATTTGAAGGAACTGTTATATTTATCTCAAGGCCATCTTCATAACCTGCTTCTTTCAATAACTGTTTAGCTTTTTCTATGTTTCTTTTATAATAACCATCAAGATCATAATTATAATAATGAGACATTATAGGACTAAAATTAGTATATAATTTTGTTGCATAGCCCCCAAATACTCCATCAACAATATCATCCCTATTAACCATTAAATTAAAAGCTAATCTTACTTTTTCATTATCGAAAGGTGTTTCGTTATTATTTAATGCCCATAATACGACCATATTCATCGGATCACTTTTTATATTAAAATCATTTTCTAATAATTTTGCATTATCACTTGAGACTATAGATAAATCCAACTGATTAGATTTTAAAGCAGAAATAACTGAAGCTTCATCACTGATTATATATACTTCAGCTTTTTTTATTTTTGGCATTCTATCTTTGTTGTAATATTTATCAAATCTTTCAAGAACTATTTTTTGAGCAGGTTGATATTCTACAAATTTATATGGACCACAGCCAATGGGCTTTGTAGCTTGATCTGAATATCCTCTTGGTAAAATCGCTATAACTGTTGAAGATAAAAAAGCTGATGATGGATTTTCTAAACTTATTCTTACAGTATAATCATCTAATGCTTCTACACTCTTAATACCACTATATCTTGCAGAATTTGCAATATCACCACTCATATTCAATAGATTCTCATATGTATATAAAACATCATCACTAGTTAAATGTTTATCATTGTGAAAATAAACATTATCTCTTAATTCAAAAGTATATACATCTTGGGTTTCATTAACAATTACATTTTTAGCAATTGCAGGAGATAAAGTTCCTGTACTATCAAATCGCATTAAGCCTTCAAAAACATTATTAAATATAGCCTTAGTATCAACGGCTGCACTTAACCAGGGATCTAATGAATCAGGTTCTGAAGCAATATTTACTCTAACAATATCATTCTCTTCATTTTTTTGATTATTACATCCTATATTAAAAAAAATCGTAAAAATTAATAATGTAATAATTAATATTTTTTTATTCATCGGTCCACCTCTTACACATATTTTTAATTTTTTGTAAAATATTGTCAATTATTATTATTAAACTGGTCCGCCTTTTTTAGACAAACTTGATTTTACTTAATCAAATATACCACATTATCTAAAAGTTAAAGTTGTTGTTATGCAACTTTAGCTTTATTTTTCCCTGGAATTAAATAATGACCTTTTCTCAAATACTTGTTATATTGGTTAGGAGTCATTTTGCATATATCCCATTGATATCTCTCATTATTGTAGTAATGCATGTATTCATTTATACAA
>RZYO01000210.1 GCA_009930325.1 Spirochaetia bacterium
CAAAAACCCATAAACTTTGTTCTTACTCCATTTCCACCTAGAAGCTAAATTATCTTTTGACCAAGCAACTTGTCCTCTTTTTATTTTTACTTCATTTCCACGAATAAAAATTACGCTATCTTTATGGTTTGCTAGAAGTATAAGATCTATCCACGCTTGGATCTTACTAAATGGCTCACAGAAATATAGAGGATTATCTTCTATCTTTCTGTATAATTTTATGTAACCTTGTTTTGACATATTGATTATTTATATGAAAAAGCCCGTGAGTAGTCGAGATTCACGAGCTTTTTTATATATATAACCCCCGACAAGCTATATACTCCTTAGGTTGTTATCTATATTTTACTCTTATTGTTTTTTATATCCAGTAAGTTATCCACAGTTTCTGTGCATAAAACAAAGAACCCCTCAACAGAGTGGGGGATTCTTATGTAATAACAATATGAAACTATTTATATTATATCATATTTTTAAAATATAGCAACTATTTTTTAGTACCCATAATTAACCTCTTGAAAAAGAAACCTAGTAATGAAAATAAAGATATGAATATTATTTCTCTTATAGATACCCAATTAAAATTATAATATTTTCCATTTATATCCTCCTGCTGTTTTTAATCTTCCAGAACATACAGAAGATATATCTGTTCTGCATATATTATTTTCTTTTCCAGCTTCGGTTATAGAATAATATTTTTTTATAAAAATATTTTCTAAACTATATTGTAAAACAATTTTAGAATGTTTATTATTTTTTCCATAAAGCTTTGGATTTAATCCAATATTATAAGCGTGTTTTACATTCTCACTCCTAGTATTCCATTCTAGATTTTCTACTCTATTATCACTCTTTATTCCGTTTATGTGGTTTATATCTCTTTTATTTTTAGGATTAGGTATAAATGCTTCTGCTACTAATCTGTGTATAAGTATCCTCTTAACAATTTTATTATTTAACAATCCTATTCTTTTATATCCACCCAAAAAGTATGTTTTCATTATTATTTCTTTACTAGTATAACTTCCTCTATAATTTATTATTGTTCTAGATAAAGACTTTACATTTCCCAAATTAGATATTTGATATAAACCCTCATATCCTTTTATATCTTTCCAAATCTCTTTCATAATTGTGTGTTAATTATTTAGTATGGGCTGGGTATAAGAACACACCTTATACCCACTTACGAGAGCTACTACCCATTTTATTATATTATACTAATTTATGATTATAATTACAAATATAGCAAATTATTTTTTACCAATTAACATTGTAAGCACAGCACTGTCAATTACTACTAGTGCAGTCAATATTTCATCTATGCTCTCTTGTAATACAGGAGTAACTGAAACTCCAACTATTACCAAAATATTAAGAAGTCCAAATATTGTTGTTTTTATTTCCTTTATATTGTCTTTGAAGAAAATAAGTATGTTTTTTATATTCATATTATTTAAGTTAGTTATTAAAATCGTTTGTGGCTTAAAATTCTCTTGTTTTTGGGGTGTTTCATACCGAGGATATATAATTACTATCTGAGAAAAATAACCCCTGTAAAAACGCCTAATTTTTAATCATACGATAAAAATTATCATCAGAAATTCCTGTTAAAAGTTTTAAAGGCTCATATACTTTTATAAGTTCCTCTCTATCTTTACTATCTTTAAAAAACTTATCCACACATATCAACTTATCACCCCTAACATCATAAATAGCACCTGTTGATTCTGATAACATTACATAAGAATTATTAAATCTCTTTACTAGATCGTTATCAGTATCGGCTATATAATCTTTACCTGAAAATACTATCTTATCTTTATCTGAGAAAAAGAAATAAACAGTAGGAAATAGAACAACATTATCTATTAGATCTTGAATATGTTTTAATCTATATACATTATTTTTAACACCTTTCCAGCTATTAGGAACAATTAAATCTCCGTCCATATCAAATACTCCTTGAATATCAGCTGACATACTTATTGAATGCCCATAACTTGGGTTTGATAATTTCTTTAAATCTAATACACCGTCGGTTTGAAAGTCTACATTGTAATCTCTTGAACCATTATGTCCTCCAACACAATCGTGTCCATTTCTTAATAACTCCTCAAATAGTTTTATAGTTTTATCTTTATTAGGTGTCCAAGAATAAGGCAAGGTTAAAAACCCCGTCGTTAATCTGCCATACTTTTCAACTAGATCTGATTGTGAATTAAACCAACGCCTTACATAATCAACTCCACTTGATACATACCAACCATTTTTAGCACTAGCCCCGTAGTGTAATACAGCGTCGTTATACCATTTGTTTAGTATCCACTCATCATCTATGAAGTTCAAATTAAATTTGTTAGCAAGTAAAGTAAAAGCTGAGAATATTGTGCACGCCATTGAATTACCTTGATTAAAAGTAATTTGATTGGTAGCGAAGTTTTGCTCTGATTTAGGTATTACTTGTTGACTTGATAAAGATATAGAATAATCTGTTGATTTAAGTCCTATACCTAAAAATCCAGGTTTTTTCATATTTTTTTAAGTTAATTATCTACAAAAAGTGATAAACCTTTTTTATAAAAACAAACACAGCCTAATCCTCCAGCAACATTAACAACTAAAATATAACTTTTAGCGTGTGACTGTCTTTGATATGATATAGGTTGTATTTCTTCTGAGGAGGTTAATGTTATATTAGATAACAAAGCGTCACTATAATTTTTCTCTACATTTACAACTTTAGATAAATCTGGCAATGGTAAATAATTTCTATCATTTACACTAGAAACAATAGTCGAAGATGTTCCAATAAATTTATAAAATCTATAATAACCACCACTTATGTTTTGATAGACATTAGCATAACAGGTCCCATTACTAGAGCATATTCCATTTGTAATTTTACAAGAAGGTCCAAAAGATGTCCAAGTAGCACCAGAATCACCAGAATATTCTGGTTGCCCTTCGTAACTACCAGTAGGCAATTTATATAATTTTGTTAAATCTGATGAACCTACTAATTGCCAGTGTTCTGATAAAGAAAGATAGCTCGTTGAAAATGTTGCACCATAATCAGTAGATTTATATTGGTGCGTTCCATAATAACCACCAATATAAACCGTTGAACCATCATCTGAACAAAGAATAGGTGTTTCATATTTATTATACGGTTCTAGAATAGTAGAGGTTGTCCAACTTACCCCATAATTACTAGACCTATGCACTGTTGTGCTTAAGTCTTCAGCAATATATATATATTTGCCATCGCTTGACATTACTAAACCATAATAGTCCCAAATAAAGCCTAAATTTAAAGTAGTCCAACTAGTTCCACCATTCCAAGATATTTTATCTCCTTTAATAATAACTTCATACCCAGAAGACGCATATATATTTTCAGTAGCACCTTTATACATACCAAGCCTCCAACCATCTGCTATTATGTTTCCAGTTAAGCCAAATA
>RZYO01000211.1 GCA_009930325.1 Spirochaetia bacterium
TTGTATGTGTTGTTACTTACAATCTTAACAGAAGATCAGTGGTTTTTCTATTTTTTTCTACTCTAATAGGCCGGACATTTAAACTTACTGTCCGCGAAATAATAATTTTGACTTATTAAGCAATCCATGGTACTCTCATAATCTACCTTAAAATTTTAGGAGAGATTTTTAATGAAAAAAATACTAATTTTTATTACATGTGTACTAATTACGATTAACTCGATTTTTGCACAAGGCAATGAGGAATTCCATAATAAATGGAATAATATAGAAACAGTTGATGTTGAAATAATTGCAACAAGTGATTTACATGGGTGGTTTGTTCCTTGGGATTTTTCAACTGATACTGAATACACAAGAGGAAGTTTAACTTATATTGCACAAACTATAAAAGAACATAGAGAAAATAATGAAAATTTAATTTATGTGGATTGTGGTGATGCTGTACAAGCAAACTATGTTGAATATTTTATTAATGATGATAAAAATCCTATGGTTGAAGCATTTAATTATTTAAATTGTGATGTCTGGACTTTTGGTAATCATGAATATAATTTTAATAGAGAATTGAGACAAAATCTAATAGATGATTTTGAAGGGACTATCCTTTCAGGGAATGTTTATGAAAAAGCTACTGGTAAAAGATATCTACCAGCTACAACTGTAATTGAAAAAGATGGAATCAAAATAGGATTTATTGGAATTACTACTCCATTAATAACTGAATTCGAAAATGGAAAAGATTCTTTAGATGGCTTAGAAATAATCAATCCATTAGTTGAGATTAAAAAAGCTCTTTCTGAATTAAAAGCAGAAAATGTTGATTCTATCATTGGAATTTTACACATGGGCTTAGATGAAGAAAATAATATAGAAGGATCTGGCGTTAAAGAAATTGCAAAAGCTTTCCCTGAATTTGATGCAATTATTGCAGGTCATGCTCATGCTAATATTAGTAAAGAAGTTGTTAATGATGTATTAATCATGGAACCTTATAAATATGGTCAAGCAATTGGATTTGTAAATTTAACATTTGAAAAAAGTTTTAATGGTGTAAAATTAATTAACAAAGATGTAAGAACAGAAAATGTTACTAATAAAGAAGATGAAAAATTAGTTAAATTAATGGAGCCTTACAAAAAAGAATTAAGAGCTTTTGTTAACACCCCTATTGGAACATTAATTAACAGTGACTTATCTAAAAAAGATGAAATAATAGGAATTAGTTCTGTATATACTGAATCAACAGGAATTTTAAATTTATTATCTGCTGCTAGCCAATATTATACTGATGCAGATGTTATCATCTTAAATACAGACGCAGAAAATGCAGGTTTCAAAGTTGGTAATGTTAGTATTAAAGATATCTCTTCCTCCTATACTTATTCAGGTGGAGAAATTACAACTTATAAAATCACAGGTGCTGATTTAAAATTATTACTTGAATATAGTGCTGATTATTTCAATCAAATTGAAGATGGAGATTTAACTATAAGTTATAATCCTGAAAGAAGGCTTTCAAAATATAGCACAGACAATATTGCCGGTGGCGTAACTTATACCATTGATTTAACAAAAGCCTCAGGATCAAGAATTAAAGATTTATCTTTAATTACTGAATATAATAATGATGGATCAATTAAATTAGTTAATGGAAAACCTGTTACTTCATTAATTGCTGATGATCAAGAAATTATTCTTGGAACAAATTCTTATAGCTTTAACAAATGGATTGGCAAAGGTGGTTCAATAGAAAATAGAAACTACACTCCAATTTTCAATTCATTTACTCAATGGGGTGATAACGGAACAGTAAGAGAATTAACAATTAGATATATAAAAGAAGTATTAAATGGTAAAATCAATGGAGATAACTATAATATTAATACTTGGAATATTTATACTGGTGTTGATAAAAATTCAAAAGAATATAAAAAAGCAGTAGAATTAATTAACAGTGGAAAAATTGAGTTACCTAAGTTAGAAAATGGTAGAACTAATGTAAAATCAATTTCTGTTAATGATTTAAATATTTAATATAAAACTATATTTAATTATTTATTAATCTAAAATCTGGAATGTTAATATAAAAACTAACATTCCAGATTAATTTAAAAAAAGAAACAAACTCTCTATGGTTAAATAGGAGGATTAAGATTAATATCATAATCTGTTATTTCACCAGATTGGACAGTAACATTTTTGTATGACGTATCATCTAAAAGAGTATATACTCCTTCTGAATCTACCCCAACAACAATCAAATCATATTCTCCATTAGCTAAATAAGGCAAAATATAATGATCTTCAATTTCTAAAGATGTCTCTTCAATTATTTTTGTACTTGAAACAGAGTTAGAGAAAGAACTTGAGGTATCAGAACCTGAAGAAATTTCATCTGAAGTATATTCACCAGTATTATAAGCAAAGATTACATATGAATCATATGTTGTACTACTAGGTTCAATAAAATCACCTTCTATTGATCCAGCTTGATTATTTACTACTAATCTTATAGTAGGTTTCAACAAATATTCATCTTTTACACCTTTTTTAACAACCGATTTTCTAACATCAAAATCTGCAGTTATTTCTACTTCCCCATTTGAAGGAACAGTAAAAGAACTAGTAAGTTTGAATCCTGATTGAGTTCCACTAGGAACAAAAAGCGGATATTTAACATCAGTCTCATCAATTATCCCATCAGCAATACCATCTGAGTCAATTATAATATAGCACCCAGGATTACTCTTTTTACTAGTCACATCTTCAGCTTCAACATCTAATAAAAATCTTATTTGAGACACAGTACCTGAATCAATAATCAAATCAGATAATGGAGCGACCTCCCCATTTGTTAATTCTAATAGATTAAATAACTTTGGTTCTGTAAAATTAGTATCACTAATCCATTGATCATTCAAATTATATTCAATTCCAGTAATTGTAATATAAACACCTTAAACAGCTTCTCCATCAACAATTGGTGCATCAGTTATTGATAATGAAACTTTTGCTTTACTAGTAAAAAGTGAACAACTCATAAAAATAGATAAGAGTAATCCTATACTAATAAATTTAATTAATTTTTTCTGTTTTCCTTTGATAGTAGCCTCCCTAAATAATAATAATTTAATAATTATAAACACTTTAATAAAGAATAATATAAATTATCAAAAAAATTATTATAAATTTATTATATACATATTATAATTCTGCAATTAATGGGAAGTTACAATATCAATACATATTATCCCGTTTTTTGCACCTTTAGAGGTTAATTCTTTATAGTATAAGTAATTCTTTTAATTTAATTGTCCCTAGTGTTTATTTTATATTTAATATTTTTTGAATTTTTGTAATATCGCTCTTTTTTAATACATTCCAGCTTAAATCAATACCTGTTTTATTCTTTAATTCTTTTAATACATTAGAATAATTGTTTGTAAGATAATTAAATCCATCT
>RZYO01000212.1 GCA_009930325.1 Spirochaetia bacterium
ACCTTCGCCAAGCCGCCGTCCGTTACAAGCAACCATAAAAAACAACATAAAACTAAGAATTATGAGTAGACCAGAAAGTATTAAGCAATTGGTAATTGATGAGACAAAAAAATTAAATGGAACGTTCCCTGCCAAAGAACACCTTGCAAAATTAGTGACAGAATATTTTCCAGACAGTAAATGGAAGGATACTCATTATGCTTGGTATAAATCTCAAATAAAAAGAGGTCTAATCGTAATTGATGAGAGCAAGGTAATAACAGAGGAGGAGTCAACGGCAGATACAAATAAAGAATTTAGTTTATCTCTTGAGAGAGATTTACAAAGTTATCTTTCGTTAAGATTAGACGAAATTGAAAATGGATTAGAATTAGTTGAAAATGGTATTGAATTTAATACATCTGCAGGTGATATCGACATTTTAGCAAGGGATATTAAGGGAAATCTTGTTGTAATTGAATTAAAAGCAGGCAAAGCCAAAGATTCAGCTGTTGGGCAAATATTAGGTTATATGGGGGCTTTATCCGAAACTAAAGCAGATGAGAATATTAGGGGGATTATTGTAGCTTCTGATTTTGAACCTAGATTGTTTTTTGCTTCAAAATCATTGAATAACTTGCAATTAGTGAAATACAATTTGATTTTTAACTTTTCCGCTGTTTCTGTTTGACACCTTGCCTAATGAATAAAATATTCTACATTATCAGAGGAGAAGTTTATCGCTCTAAGGGTAACACAGAAAATCCCATAGAAATATATGAGGAATTTAGAGAAGTTGAGCCAATAATTGCAAGAGACAAAGTCTTTAGTTACTATCAAAACTACATAGACGTTTTTCTTGACAGTAAAAGGAAGAACTACATTTCACACGAACAAGCGGAAAACGATTTACAAGATTTTTTTAACTCATTCCAAGAGAAGTATTCGATTTTTGGAAAATAGACGCAGATTTTGGCATTTGTATCCAAATAAGTTTTGTATTCGATGAGACTGTGGTTCACACTCTCAAAAGTGGAATAAAGATTTATGAGGGAGAGGAAGTAATTCACGGAATGCATAAAAACGGTGAAGACATAAAAGAAATATATTTTAAGAATTTGATACTTGAATATTCATTGTATCAGAAAAATGAACACGAAACAAATGGACAATCAAAAGCTTATAATGTTGCAGGTCTATTTGAAGACAAAGAATTAAAGTATATTTTAGAAACCCCAATAGACTTTAATAAAATGCTGAATGATAGATTTTAAAGAATGGCAGCTTGTAACACGCGGTATAAAAAATTGCCGGTTCAGTAGGTTATTCAAGGGTTGTAGCCCGCTTCAACTTTTGTGTAACTTGATAGGAAATCGCCCGCAATCGGCAACTTTTCATACCGCCAACCGTTATGTGGCATTAGAAGAAACGACCCGACATTAAAAATTATACATTATGAAGAATTTATTTATTTTCCTATTGATTGCTTTAATTAGCGCTTATTCAATTAAACCCACAGACAAATCAAAAATATGGATTAGTGCCGTTCTGATACCTTTGATTAGTTTAGTAGTCTATGGACTAATAATGTATCTTGTAAAATCTTCATATTTTGCTGGACATGAAATTGCTATGTCAATTATTCCTGCTATAATATCAGGGATTATTATATATTTTCAAGGAAAGAAAAAGATTGAAAATGAAAATATTGTGAAATTTCCAATTGTACTTGTGATTTTTATTGGTATTTCACTTATTGGTACAATCGTTCAATATACTCTTGAAACAAAGAATAGAAAATTTATTCAAGAATATTCAAAAAATAATGACCTCTTAAATCTTGATACGTACTCAAAACAAGAAGAAACCACTAATGAGAAAAGTCAATTATTAAGTATAGTTTACAACGGAGTATCATTTTCATACCCCGATAATTGGTCACTTGAAAAAGAAGTTTTACAGGACGAATTAGCATTTCAGATAAATTGTGAAAAAAAAGGATATAATTCATCAGAGATTTTAGCCATTACTTGGTTGAAAATGGAATTGTCTCCGAATGAAATGATTTTGAATACAATTGAGGGTATGAAGGAAGAACCAACCCATAAAAATGCTGTTGTGGGCGACGTAAATAATACAAGCTTTAAAGGATTGAACAGTCAGTCCCTTGATTTTACTGTTACTTTGATGGGGGAAACATTTTATGGCAGGATGACTTCTTTTAATTCAAATGGTAATACGATTTTAATGATAAAACAGAGTGATTCAAAAACAAAACTTGAAACTGATTTTAAAATAATGGAAGAAAGCTTTGAAATCAAATAAACCTGATAACCATGTTGAGATATATTCAATTTATACTTTTTTTTGTCATTTCTATTTCTTGCAACTCACAGGAATTAGTTCAGATAGCTAGTTATAAACAAGTTGAGTTAAAGTTACCTTCAACTTGGAATTTTAAATCACAAGAGATAGAATCTGATTTTGCATATCAAATTTCATGTTGGGAAAAAGGTGGTTCAAATTCTTTTGTATTCCAATGGATAGAAACTGAGATGAACATGGAGGAATATTTAGAAACAATGAAAGAATCTCTTAAAGAGCAAATTACACACAAAAATGCCATTTTTACGGATAATAAGGCAGATAATTTTCAGAATAATAAGACATTGTATTCAACTTTCGTTGGAGAATTACTTGATTTTAAGTTTAGCGGTAAATTAATTGTTTTCAATAATAACGGTAGAACTTTTTTAATAATGCACCAAGGCGATGATGAATTTTATAAAGTTCAAACCGCCGATAAGATTATTTCTACTTTGAAAGTTGGCTTTCTAAGAGAAACAGCCCAATCTGAAATTCCAAAAACATGGACTTTATTTGAGATTGAGAATATTGGGCAACTTGCTATTCCACCTTCTCTAGAATTACGTGATGATAATTCGTTTACGGCATTAGCAGCAGATATTATATATGACAGCTATGTTACTCATAAAAAAATCAAGATGACTAAATCTCAATTAGTATTTCAACCAAAAGGGAGCAACGAACTTGATAAGGAAGCATTTTCAAAATATTCAAGAATACTGATTAATTATAACAAAGGTGAGTATGGAGACTTTTATAAATGGAATGAAAAATATGAATTTACTAATTCGGAATACAAGGAATTAGATGAATATTTTAAAGATGAAGTTGTTACCCCAATGACTTTGATGAATATAAAATTAATCAATTGGTATCCATTAGAATTTGGTAACGTAAACGGACTGTCCTACATAAAAATTTCATTCACAAGACAGATGGCTAATAATCCTATAGTTAAAGTAATTGGATATAAATTCTTCAATACAGATGAAGCTGTTGAAATTACTTTGAGTTATCGTTTATCTGAGAGTGAAATTTGGGAAGCTGATTTTAGTAAAGTAATAAATACCTTTAGTTTCAAAACAAAGAAATGAATATCATGAA
>RZYO01000068.1 GCA_009930325.1 Spirochaetia bacterium
AGCTAACTGTAGATTAGTTTTTTCATCTCCCTCAACAATTGTCATATATGTTTCTATAGGAGTATCTTTTTTGATAGCATTTAGAAACAATTTAAGTTTTGTATTGTCAAGTTTAGAGAAAGGTACTAATGTACCCTTCTCATCTATCTTAAATTTTATAAAAGTATCTAACATTTATTTTTTATGAAATATGAAGATTTTAAATCCAAATTTTGTTTTTAACAGGAAGTTAAAGCAGTCCAAGTAAATGGGTGCGTATTTTCATAAGTTCGCTATCAATCCAACAAGCTCTATCTACATGCTGTCTTAATGTCTCAATTAAATTTTCAGGCGTTTTGGCATTTGCGTCCTGAGCCGACTCCTCCATCAGTGGATAAATCTTGTTTAACGCTGCTTTAATTTCAAAAATTGATTCGCGACTACCATTTTGCGCTCGCTCAAAGCCCATAATCAAATCTTCAAAGATTTTTGTTTTTTCATATATTTTTTCTTCCATATTCTCAAACACTTTAACCTACTAAGTGTGAAGGCTTTAGTTTAATTTAACGACTTATAACAGTTAATATAAAACATAGCGTAGTTATGACCTTGCAGTTTCCAACCGTGTATCGTGGGTTAAGAGTTCAAACCACATGGATATTATACTCTTATTTAAACAACTACGCATATGTTTCATATCTCAATGCTATCCGTCATTACTTCTGCCCGATTACAGGCTCTTTAATTTCGCTTAATTTTTTCATAAATAAATAATTTTTTCTTTATTAAAGTCTGATACTGCATTTGCTACCCATTCTTCATCTACTGTATTTTTATACATTAGCAAGTGAACAGAAGCTACTTCATCTTTAGCTAATCTTAATATTCTACCTAATTTCTGAGAAAATTGTCTTTCATTAGAATAAGAATGTAAAATTATAATATTCTTTAAATTAGGAATATTTACTCCTTCTTTAAGTTGTTGAACAGAAGATAGTATCTTTTCTTTACCTGTTATAAAATTTTCTAAATTGATTTTATTATTAGGATTACCACTATAATAAGATACAGAACAAAGTCTATCTGCTTGTTCCTTTGTATTAGCGAATATAAGACACTTTTCATTTATTTTGGTAACAAGTATCCTAGCATAATTTTCCTTTGATTTAAAAGTCTGTAATGCCTTCATACGCATTATTCTATCTATCTGTAATCTTTTGAAATTCATAGTCATTTCACTTTCTTCTATTCTTCTACACCAATAATTATATGTATTTCTTTCAGTATTAGTAAATGTACCTTTTTTAGTAGATATTTCTACTGTTTTTTCTTTATCTTCTAAATCTATAGAATGAATATAGATTTTATAATCATTAAGAATATTATCTTCTATAGCTTCATCAGTAATGTAACTGTATTTTACAGGACAATAAGCATTTACCATAATACCTTTTTCAGATTTAGGTACTTTAGGAGGTGTTCCAGTCAACCCTATTATCTTATTTTTAAATTTAGATAAGTTAGCATCATGTGAATAAAGTAGATTATGACATTCATCTAAAACAATTATATCATAATCTAATTCTATTTTAGACAAAGATCTATAAGTAGTAAATGAAACATACTTAAATACATGTTCTAATTTATGTTTTATAGATTCTTCTTTCCATGTGTTTTTTAAAACTAATTTAGGAATTACTACTAAGAAATGACTATTACCATTCTTTTGAAGTTCTTTTTCCATAGTAAGTAATCCTAATAAAGTTTTACCTATTCCCATAGTTGCAGCTATAGTACATCTATAGTTGCTACAAGTAACTTCTAAAGCTTCTTGTAATATTTCATCTCTTGTTTTCATTTATGCGTGAGTTCCTATTAACATTAAATATTCTCCAATTCTAAAAGTATCAACATTACAACTTCCAATTCCCCCTTGCATACCATCTTCTAAAAATGGTATATAGTAATGTGAATAAAAAGCTTCTTTAACAAGTACTAACCAATCTTCATCACCTCCATTTACACTTAGTGCTTGTAATTCTTTAGGAGCATTATGAAATCTCCATATAAATATATCAGCACTACCTACAATATTAGGTATATTTAATGATAGATTATCCATTTCTATTATTTCTTTATCCATAATTTTAATTTTATGTTATTAAATCTTCTAATGCTAATTCAAATAATAGCATTGCTAGTTCTCTATTCTTTAAAGCACTTCTATGAAATCCTACTTTAATCATAATAGAAGTATCTTCACTGATTAATGTTTGTGCCATTGGAGGCATATCACAAGATTGTCCTCCAGGAGTACCAGAATGACAAGGTTCAGATTGCCATTTTACTTGTTGTTTTAACCATTCTTTTGCTTCTGTAGGTGTCATATTAATATTCAATATCGTTAAATATAACAGGAATAATACTTTTTAATTCGTTTAAAAGAGGAATCATTAATTCTCTCATTTGAGGATGTGCTGTTTTTGAAGTTCTTTGTTTAAAAATGGTTCTCCACTCTCTTAAATTAGCAGTTACCGCAATTTCTGTTTTTAAAGAATTGGGTAATATTGAACGAGCTTGTTGTGGTTGCCATCCTAATTCTAATAGTGATAAATAAGATTTTTCTATTAATTTTAAAGAATTTATCCATATAGTAGCTTCTTTAGAAGGATTTCCATTACCGTGATAACCATATGAATAATCTAATAATTCTTGAATACTTTCTTTTATCCAATAAGGCATAATAAACGTTAAATTATTACCAAATTTATCTTTTGAATAATTACAATATCTTGTGGATTCTTGACTAAATGAGACTATTCGATGTCTAACTAATTCATGACTTACCCCACGATCGCAAACAAATAGAATACTAATTTTTTCATGTTCCAAAACACTTTCATGCCCTTTATTCAAAAGCATTTCGATAAACTTAACAGATGATTCTTCTGTTATTTTATCTTCGCTTTTATAACAAATTCTTCCTGCTCTTTCAATGTTTTTCAACATTTGTTTTCCATCTATTTCAGATAAAATAGAGTAACTTGGTTTTATTAATATCATTTTTTCTTTCTTTTATCAGGTAAATTCTTTACATCCAATTCAGTAGATGTGTTTAAATTACTTCCTCTTTCAGTTTGAACTCGTTCTTCACTAATCCAATATATGTTCAACAATAACTTGTTAAAAATTTGTACAAAAAAAGAAGGAGTCTTTTGACTCCATAATAACATTCCTTTTTTGTTTTGAGCTTCTTCTTTTGAATTAGCTCCAACTATATAATAACCTTTAAAAATTTTACTCATCTGTTTTGACTTTAATTTTCGTCAATATCGTTTATATTTTAGTTTCTTTATATAAGTTATTCATATCAAATCCTAATTTTATAGCTTCTTCTGTGTTGTTTAATAACCAATTTCTATAATGAATAATATATTCTCCATTACCTTTTGGTTTTCTTAAAATTCTATTAAATACGGCAATAGTAATATTTAAAAATTTAGCAGCTTGTGGACAATTTCTAAATAAAAATTGTTGACCTGTTTTAATATTTAATACAACTACACCTACTTTAGTAGTAGTATAAGATTTAAGTCTGGAAGATAAAGAAAAATAATTATCAAATTGATGGTTATCAGCATATTCCCATATATACCCATATGCTGTAAGTTGTTTTTTTCTACAGCATTTAACGATATTTGTTTTAAGAAATCCTAAACTGGTTTGTATATCTTTTAATTGACTCCATATTTTTATGATATTACCATTTAGATCTTTTTGAATTACAGTTATATTATAATTTCTACAAGTTGCTTTATAGTCTCCTCCATCTTGAAAATTAACTAACGTACCTGTATTGTTATATTTTTTACCATATAGTTTAATAAATTCAACTTCTTTGTTTTTAATAAAGTTTAAATTATCACTTTCTATTAGTATTTCCACTCTAATTTCGGTCTTAGTTGCTATGTTTTTCCAAAAAGCAGTTCGTTTAGCTCTTTCAAAAGCTCTACTATATTCTGTATTATATCCTTTTATTTCAGAATCAGGTTTCTTTTTACCCATTCCTACATAAAATACTTCATTCGTATCAAGACGAATATGTCTATATACATAATATAAAGAACTCATACTTCTAACTCATCAAAGTTAATAAAATCTTCATCTGTAATTTTTGTTTCAAAGTCTATAGATAATAAATCATCTATTTCTTCATCCTCATAGTCATTGTAAACATTTTCATTGTTTTTTGCAGGACCATATTTAAGAACACTTATTGCAAAAGGATCTTCAATATATTCTCCAGCATTAGCTGCTAAATATAGAGATAAGTCATCATCAGTCATATTAAAATATGCTTCTGTGCTCATCTCTATACATTTTCCATTAGGTAGTTGATATAACATATTATTTTTTTTTTTACAAAGTTAAAAAAATATTTTTAATATGCAATATCATTTTTAATAATTTGATAATATAACTATCTTATTTAAACTCAGTAATAGTTACTGTCTCAGGAAATACTTGAATAGCAGTAGTGTTACCATAATTACATTCTGACCACCCCATTTCATCTTTAACAGAGGTTTCATAGTCTATTCTGAAAAATAAACCATCTGACTTTCTTTTTAATATTTTATGATGATCTTCAGTATGTCTCCTACTACCATCGTAATTACATTGAACTTCTTCAAACTCAATTATATTATTATTTTCTTCAGCATAGCAATCTTCATAAACTAAATCTTGCCATTGTTTATTTGTTAAATTAATTTTCTCTTTTTCCATGTCTATTGGTTTTGTAATTGTTAATCACTTGAAGAATATTATTAGATCCTATTTCATTAAAAGAATGAACACCAACAGATTTTATTTCTAATTGGTGTTCATCACAATATTCACATAACCATTTTGCACAATCATATCCTGTTTTTTCTTCATATAAATCATAATTTATATTAGGATAATTGTTTACATAATCGTTATAATGTTCAAAATGCAAATCGTGATCAAAAGATATATGATCAGGTATTCCATTCTTTTTAATATAATCTACAAATTCTTCATAATTTCTCACTATAATCCAATAGTCTTCTATTGGAGTTCTCTCGTCATCGAGATATAAAAATGTTTTCATTTTATTTTTATTTGTATTTTGCTAATATTGTCTCACTTATTTTATTTTTAAAATCAGTAGATAAATCAGCAAATGTTAATTGTATAATAGGCTCTTTAAATGCTATTATAGGTACTATTTGCAATTGTTTTCTTGTATTATACCCTTCTATTTCTGAGTTAGCAAATTTCTTAAATAGATTAATATAGGCTTTATCATCATCTATTAAATATACATCATGTTGTTTTTCAGTATCATATACTTTTATACATTTTATAAAACCATTATAAAAAATACAATTAAAACCTACATATAAATATGGAATTTGATTTCTTGATCCTAAATGAACTTGAGATAAAACATTTTGAAACATTTTATCTATTTTAAATGCGTTTTTACATGTCCGTTGAAAATCATCATTTGCTAAAATAGAAGAAATTGTATGATTATGATCAATAGTAGCATTTTTTAAATGCTCATCATATAATTCTTGATATTCCCATTGATATCTATCAGGTAATTTTAATTTAAAATGTGTCATAATACTTCAAAATAAAAAGGTTCAGAATATTCTTTAACCATTTTAGGAACAATTAAAGCATCTTCATTTTGATATTTATTTGTCAAATAATTTACTAAAATTTGTGTAATTCTAGCTCCAATCATCATAGCCATATAAGCAGTTTGTTTAAAGGTACAAGGGGCATCTTCTATTTCATCATCATTAAATAATGTTTTTTCATATTCTTCTTCTTGTCCTTTTTGAACTACATATACTTCATAAAAATTAGCAGATAATCTACCATCAATAAGCAATTCTCTATTATCTTGTGTTTTCCATGCTTCAAATACTTCTTTACGAGTTTTCATGTTATCTAACCCTGTAATAGTAATAGGCATTAACATTGTATTATCAAATGGTTTATACAATGTTGTTATATTTGCTAAACTACCAAAAGCCATCATAGAATCTCTTACAGCTTCTGTCTTATAAAATCCTTTTTGATTAACTGTAAAAAACTGAGTACCTATGTTATATTCTTCGACTTTATCAAAATCTGTAATTATATAATTAGCAGGTACAGTTTTAGACAAACAATATAAAGCATTGCTTCCAATACCCCCAGCTCCTATAACTAATATATTTTCTTTAGATGATGATTCATACCAAGGAGCATCTTTAAATCTATCGTTATAATGTTTATTTTGCATATAATTCTAAACTATGGTAAATAATATTATACAATTCTTCACTTTTAAAGAAATGTTTATTTTGCTTTAATATAGGCAATGTTCTTTTACACATTACATCTAAATCATTGAAAATTTCTAGTTCCTTATGAATTATTTCTAAATTTTCTATCAATAATTCACTATATATACCTAAATCGAGTTTATCACTTTCAAACTCATCAGAAACTTCTCTTATACAAGAAATTAAAGATTTATGAACATTATCTGTATCAAGAGTAATAACACATCCTAAAAACTCATATACTGTCACTTGTCTTTTAATAATGTTTTTATTATTAGCTTGTTTATTGTTAAAAGTATAACTATCGTTTTTATAAGTAATTACTTTAGGTTTAGCTGTTTTTAATTCAACAATTCTATCAGATAGCCATTGAATGTTATTAGATTCTGTAACAGATTCTACTGTAACATCTCCTACTAATATAGTTTGTTTTTCCATTTTAGTAGTAATAGTTACAAATTCACCTTCTGTATTTTTAATCTTATTTGTAAAAGTCATTTCTGATTCAGCAGGAATTGCTATTTTACATTGATACTTTCTATCAAATGATACAATCAAAGATAAATAGTAATTATAATGTTCACAATTATCTTCCAATTCCTTGGTATCAGTATTTGAAAAAAACGCATTCATATTGTGATGAGTCAATTTTGTTATCATATCAACATTTAATTGATATTTCTTGTATTTAATAAAAATATTACGTATCTTTGTAACATAACATTTAATCATTTTTTATGAAAGGTATCCCTTTAAGTAAAGAAAACATACAACAAATTATAACATTAATCAATCAGAAACATGATTATAATTATATTTGTGATATGTTACATGTAAGTAAATCTGTAATTTCAGGTATTGTAAAAAAATATAATTTACAATATACACTTAAATCTACTAAGTCTGTATATTATAATAAAATATTAGATTTAGCAAAACAAGGATATAAACCTATTGAAATTCACAAAATTACAAATGCCCCCAAAGGAACTATTGCTAGTATTTTAAATCAAAATAATTTTAGATATTTGCCTAAACATAATAATATAAGGTATTTTCAAATAATAGATACACATGAAAAAGCTTATTTATTAGGTTTTATTGCAGCAGATGGATGTATTCAGTCAAATGGTAATTCTTCTTATGGTTTATCAATAACATTACATTCTAAAGATAGAATAATATTAGAAATTTTAAAAAAAGAACTAGATTCGACTTGTAATATACAACATATTACTACTAAAATGTCAAACTCAGATCGAAAAAAAGATCATGTGAGACTTGCCATTTTTAATATTGATTTGTACAATGATATTTTACAATACGGTATTACTCCAAAAAAATCATTAACAATGGCTAACATAATTCCTAATATCCCTAAAGAATTTAGAAAAAGTTTTATGTTAGGTTATTTTGATGGAGATGGTTGTGTACTGCACAGCAATCAAATTCGTATTAAAAATGGAAAACAATATCCTTCAAGAGGTTTAGTAATTCAAATACGAGGTACAAAAGAATTTTTGCAAGGCATGGCTGATGAATTAGAATTAACTAATTATGCCATTTATTTTGATAAAACACATTCTTTACGATTTTCTAAAAAGATAGAAATTATTAAAATGTTTAAATGTTATTATGACTGTAATATTTTTTTGGCAAGAAAACGTGATATATTTTTACAATATATGTCACATAGTTCTTGGAATAAATTCATACAAGTTCAGACTATATCATTACCTGTTATTTATAACTTATAACAGGTAGAGGACGCTCGTGGATATATTATATTCTACAAAATGTAGTTTCAATATCTAGTCGTTGCACCTTCAAAGAGCTTTTAAACTCTAAGCTTGGCTCAGGATTATCACTTATTAATAACTTCCCCTGAGTTCATCCTCTTTTCACTTATATATCGCTATATAAGGGCACTACTCTTAATGCACTAATCCCCTACTTACCTCTAATGTTTCTTCACATAAATCACAAGCATTTACAATTCCTTCATCATATTCAAATTCAGTATAAGCATGACTTCCTACATTCATAGGATATAAAAATACAGTTTCAAATACTAAATTTTTAGGATTTTGAATATCTCCTTCTATTAGTTTATAAAATAACATACCAGACCATTCAGTAGATCCAATATTATTATGTAATTGGTCAATTATTTGTTGTACTTCTTCTGTAATTATAAGTTTACCTATATTACCAATATTATAAACTTCTTTCTTTACAGATGGTGTAAAGTTCGCTGTTGATGTCATTTTCTATTTTACTTTTTATATTTATAATTAATTGTTCATCTATTTCTGATTTACTTGTTCCAGTAGGATCAGTATTTAAAATCTTTAAAGGTACTTGTAAATTTTCTGTTATACCTACTGTTATTCCTTCAAATCTTGAACAGATTTTTTCATAAGTTCTTTCTTCATCAATAACAACATATGACCCATCTATTTGAAAACAGTTAAAGACATCTCCATAACATGATTTTATTATGTCTTTAATGCTATCAATTGTTGTTTGAGACAATATAGCTGTTTGACCAACTCCGTAATCAAAATCTATTATATCTAAGTTAGATATAACATGATTGATAACAGAATTTAAGTGAAAAGTAGGCATAATTAATGCTGAACTTACCTGTTTGTAATAATTAACATCTGATTTAACATTGTTAATATATCTATAAGGAATGCCCTCTACTGATTCCCATGATAAATAAGCTTCTAAATTTAAAAACCACAAATCTACTTTAAGAAAAGGGTCTCCTTCTTTAAGTAAGGATTGTAAAGGATGTGATGAATTTCCATAACAAAAATCAAAGCTTTCAAAAGGATATGCGTAATCGTTAATATAACAATGTGAAAATAAATATTCATTTCTAATCTCTGAACTTGATAAGGTAGTTCTTTTTAAGGATGCTAAATATAATCTATTAGAATCTGTACTTATGTTAATTTTTGCCCATAAATCATACATAGTATGAACTAAACCATAAGAATTTGTTATTTGAATTTCAGGATAGTAAATTACAAAACTATAATCATCTTTAATTGTAACCCTATCTTTTCCATAAAAAGAAATAGCTTTTGATATAACCCATTTATTAAAAGAAAGAAGTCTATGTTCTGCAAATGCACGTTTTATATCAGCAAATGTTACAGCAGGATAGTATTCGCGATCTGCGTAATAACAGTGACGAATACTATTTGTATCTATTTCTGTATAATAATAATACTTCTTGCTTTTAAATATAAGTTTACTTAGTTTGTTACCATATATAATAAACTTTTGTTTTTTTAATATAGCTTTTATTTCAGAATCTGAAAACTTGCCAAAATAATCATATAACTGTTTCGCTAAGATATTCATAAAAAAGAGGGGGATTACTCCCCCTTTTTATTAAACTTGTTTAGCAATTTCATCATATTCATTGTCTAAGTCTTTAAGTGTAGTACAATCTACAAGTAAAGTCATATCAATATAACCTTCAGGAATAATGATTTTTTCTACTACTTCAGTACCACCTTCAACAATGATTACATATTTACCTGGTTTTAAATGTAAAGTTTGTGATTCAGGCATGTCAACTTCTTCTCTACCTTCTAAAAACTCATTCATAGCTGCTGTAGTAGCTTGAGTATAGTTAAATGGTATTTCTACACCTTTTTCTTTTAACTCTTTGATTTTAGCTTTAGCTTCTTTGTAACCTAAGTATGTATAACCTGCTTTTGATTTTTGAGGTAATACAAACAATGTACAGTTAGTAGCTGGTAATAAAGCATTGTCTAATACTAATGAATTTTTAGTATCTTTATCTACAATAACTGTGTTTTTCCAGTTAATGTCAGATGTTAATTTTTTCAGTTCACCTACTGTAGAAACTGAAGTTGTCAAATTGATTAAGGAACTTTTAGTTCCTACTTTAATACGGATTGTTCTTTCCATTTTAAAATGTTTATTAATAAATAATTTAAATGTTTTTTGTTATGTCATCTAACAATGGGAAATTCGTATAGAATAATTTGTTAATCTTTTAAAGAAATATCAGGATTTTGTAAAAAACTTAATATTTCTTCTTTAATATCGTTAAGTTTATCTTCTGTGACATCTTCTAAAGTAGCTTCTTTATATTTTATCAATATTTGTTCAGCTTTTTCAGGATTTTCAAGAATTAATCTATCTAATAAAATATTCAATTCATCAATTATATTGCTATATTCACTTTTATTTTTAAGTAAAGATTCGTCAATTTTTTGAAGAAGTAATAAATCTAAAGAAGATAGTAAACTTTCTAAATAATTTTTTAATCCTAATAGTAAAATATTATTACCACTTGTTAATATTTTAGAAGCTAGTATTTTACCTGTATCACTACATTCTACTGCTAATACTAAGTGGGGAAGATAATTGTCATTTGTTTCTGTAATGGCATCTATTATGCTTTTGTTCATTTGTTAATAGTTTCAATTAATAATTTATATTCATCTATGTCTTTAAGAATTTCAATAATAGAGTTTGTTTTTTGATAAGAACTATTTAATAAAATCCACCAATCTTCCTTTTTTATTTTTTCTATATAAGCTTCTGTTAATGGTATTGTACTTACATAAGGACCTTTAGAATTTTCTTTAATTTTAATAAACTTTTTAGTTTCAAAAAATTTATTAAATTTGTTGATTTTTTCTTCCATTAAGAAGTTCAACATGATTAGTTCTTCATTTGTAAGTCCATGATAGCTCATAACGTAATATTATTAGGTGTAATTTCATAAAAATTTTTAGGTAGTAGATTTTTTTCAATAAATCTATCTATAATTTGTTTTGTAGAAATTCCTAATTTACGTAATGTAGCATCTTTTGGTAAAGGTAAAAACCAATTATGATCTTTCTTACTTACTTGTTTAGCTTTAGGTAATATTGCATTTATTAACTTATCTTCTGCTTCATAGTATTTCTTAGCTTTCATCACATGTAGCAACCTTTTTGCTTTTTCATGATCTAATACTATTTTAACAATTGTAGCGTGAGACATTGCTCCTATTTGTTCTGATTCATAATCATAAATACCATACATCAATCTTCTATACATCTGTCTTTGTATGATATTTAAATCTACCCTTTCTAATGTGTCATTACATTTTTTACTTCTATTGTCAGATTTTTTCTGAGCTGTTTTGTCATATTGCTGGATGTTTAATCCTTGAGCAAAGTCTCCGATTGTTGGTCTTTTAATTGTCATAAATTAAAGTTTTTAATGAAAAATACTCTTGTTCTAATACTTGAAGCTTACTTATATAGTTAGGATCTTCAGCATAGTAAGTTGTTAAATAAACATAATATTCATCTTTATCTTTTTTATTTAGATACAAAGCTTGATATATTGCGTAATCTACAACACTATGTTGCCATTTATTAAAATAAGCAAATCCTTCTTTGCTACCATTAGCTCTATTTATTCTATCTCCTATAGATGTCATACCAAATAAATTATTATTATTATGACAAAGATAAGAAGATAATCCTCCTGTTTCTAACATACATTGAGCATATACGATTTCAGGAAATCTTACATTTAAATTATCTAAAAAAATAATTAAATTTTCTTTAGTAAGTGTAGAATCTTGCTCTACATTGATAGGAAATGTTGTATTAAAAATTACAAATTCAGAATTATTTTCAATTTCAGTATTTGTATTTATATACAATAATGTTGTTATAGCTACTGCAATATAAACAATGACTGTGATATTTATAATTTTATTCATATGTAATATTTAAATTTAAGTTTTTAGCTATTTCTAATTCTATTTGAGCATTATAACTGTCTTTATAATCTTTTAACATATGCATATGAGTACAATGTGTTACAATCATGTAAATACATCTTCTCATAAAATCTATTTGCTGAAATACTTCCAATTCATCTTGTGTAAAAAATTTAGTTGGATTATATACATCATATCCATATCTTATTAATCTGTCTTCTACATCTTGAAATTTTTGTAAAACATGTTTCCAATTATATGTTTCTAAATCTTTAGTAATAGAACCTGCTATGTAAATATTCTTTTTAACGCCAATGTCTTTTTCAACATTACCTTTAATCAATTCATATTTTGTTCTAAAATTAACATCTACTTCAAGTAAAGTTTTTACTGTTTTTATAGAATGTAATACAGAAGCATGATCTTTTCCTGTTAACGCATGTCCGATAGTTGCCAAAGATTCTTTTGTATAAGCTTTACATAAACTATGTACAATATGTCTAAATTCTACAAATTCTTTTTTTCTTATTTTATCATGATATCCCAATAAAGATTGAGGTTCATTTTGTAAATACCATGTTAATACACTTTTTTTAATAATATTTATTGTTTTCATATTTCTATTTAATAATTAAAAAAAAAGAGTATAGTCACTTTAACTATACTCTTACTAATCTAACCAACCAACTATGAACTCAAAGTTATGATATCAACTTTATGTTGACATAATGTTTTTACTTTTTTTTCTAATCGAAGATAGTTTTTATTAAAAAATCCTTCTTCTTTTATAGCTTTTTGAATATCTTTTAAAGCTACTTCTCTAGGTGTTATTTTCTTACTCATAATGTTAAATTTAAATAGTAAAATGATACCCATATAATTATAGGGAGTATTATAATCCATATGCTTACAGACTTTTCATTTCCTTTAAAAGCTTCTATAGTTTGTACAATATGATGATATAGTATTAAATATGTAAAAAACAAAGCTATTAAAAAGACAAGTGACATTACAATTTCTTTCATAATTTTAATTTTAAAGTGTGAAAAAGACAACATTCGATATTTAATTTAAAAGTTTCGATCATTATTTATATTATTTATTTGGTGAATGTTGTCTTTATGAAATAAGGTTCAAAATTTCCTTGTGTACAACCTGGTAAAGGTATCATGTTATCTCCTTTAATATCAACTCCTTCTAAAGAAGTTATATTCTTGTACCAAGTCTTTTTGTATTGCATATTTATTTTATCAAATTCTATTAGCAAGTGAAATCCTCCACGAGTTTTAAGAAAATGACAAGCATCTAAGTTTACAATGTTATTATTTTTAATAATATTGTAAATATCTTCATATTCTATATTATCAAAATCAATATCAAAATAAACATTTCTACTTTTAGCTTTTTGAATTTCACTCATTACTTCTTGATGAGGATTATACCCTCCATAAGATTTTGTAATAAGTTCTGTAAAGTGTTTTAAGCTGTTTTTAGTGGCTTTTTCTAAATTACGAGGATTAGGATTAATATAAAGAGCTAATGATTCTTGAGGTGCTATAACACCTTTTACAGTATAGTTTCCTACTTCACATTCTAATTGTTTAATTTTTTGAATTAACGTGTCTTTTTTAGAAGTAAACCTCTTCATTTGTCCTTTATCACTAGCTATATGTACCAATTCTGAGCAATATTTTTTTCTTGAGAACAAGCAAACATAAAACATTTCGTTTATTTGTAAATCAGGAAGCCAATCTATGAACTCCCTTAATTTATCTTCGTTTATTATAATTTTATAGTTCATAGTTTAAATTTTAAAAATGGAGGCTTTACTCCGAGATTATCCTTGCTATACACGTCTGTACAGCTCACATGTAATCATTCATGTTTTATAGTGTGCATTGTTAAGAGGCAATTGGATTATTTTGTTATTTAAAAAATGCAAGAATTTTATCTCTATCATCTTTAGATAAATCTAATAATTCTTTCATAATAATCATAAAAGGTTGTAAATTTTGTTTTACAGTACCATCTTCTTTATCTCTAGCTTGATTTTTAACATTTTGTGAAAAACCTTCTTTAGAGCCTGTGGTTAACATATATAGAGAAGGATCTTTTTTAAGAATTTTATAATAATATTTTAATATAGCGTGAGGAGTTCTGTTTATTAATTTACTTGCTTCTTCGCAAGCATAGTTAATATTTGTAGGATATTGTTTTATAACACTTACTACTATAGAAACTTCTTCTCTAGTCCATTTTAATCTATTATTAGGAGATAAATTTAATCTTTTAAGATAATTATATACAGTAGTTTCTGTAACATTAAAATGCAAAGCTGCTACTTTTGGTAAATCTTTTACATCTTTATTATCTATAAGATATTTTTCTAATACTAAATTCATTGTTCTTTTCATGACTCTCTCGTATGTTCTATTACATGAATACTGTTATCTTTTTTACAAAATTCACGTTGATACCATGTTATAAATTTTTGTGTTTTTACTATGCTCATACGAGATATTCTACAAGGTTCTTTAATTCTTCTGGCTTTTCTATTAGGAAATTTGTGAAGATAAGGATTGGCTTTGTCAAGTTTTACTTGACCTACATAAGGTTCGTTCATTTTAATATAGTTTAAGTTAATAATTAAGTTTTAAAAATAGCAGCTGATAGTTGACATTTGTGATAAATTTTGACAGCATTGTTTAATCTAAAAGAACGTCTATCGTTTTATGTCACTGCTATTATGTTAATGTTATTTCTAATTTCTTTTCAATCCATTGTACCCATCGTCTATCAAACATACTATTCCAATTATCTTCATTTTTTAAAGAACCTAAAATAAATTGTTTGTTAGTTGTAGATAATTGTAAAATATATCTACTTGGTGGACTTGTTAATGATTTCTCACTATCTATAAACCTTTTCCTATGAAACAACATAGCATGAGCACAAGATTGAGTTAGATGTAAGTTGTTATTGTTAGTTAAAATGCTATGGTTAATGTCAAATTCTAATCGGTCATCATCTCTATAGTTTAACACTATAGCAGTGTTTTTAGTTAGTTTGTTATTCTTTTCTAACCATAAATACATAGCGTAAGCACTAAACAAACATCCTCCTGCATTAATACCAGGAATAGAATCTAAATAATTTCTTACTTCTTTTAATGTTTTCATAAGTTAAAATTAAAAAATATCACAATCTACTTTATCTTACTTAATATCTTTATTATTTGCGCTAATAATATTGATATTGTTCATCAATTTGGACTGTGATATTTTATTAATTAATAATAGGAATCCCTATTTTAATAAAGATTTAAGTTCGTCAATAGATTTACCTTTCAATTCTCCTTCTTGCTTTTCAGCAATTAATCCTAAGATTTTTTGATTATGAGCTTTAATTTCAGCAGCATCTTTAATGGCTTCTGATTCTTCATACTTAGTAGTAAGAATATCAAGTACAATATCAAATTGTAATTTAAGATTTTTATCTTTTGCTGTTTTCTTTACAATAAAAGATTTACCTTTAGAAGCTTCATAAGCTGATTCTAATGATACAGCTAAAGCATCTAATTGTGTTATAGGTAAATTCTATAATTGTTCTATACTTAACAAACCTACGTTTGTTTGGACTCTTAACGCCTCTTTAGAAGCTTTTTTATACATTTCCATTTGTTATAATTTTAATTAAAATTGAATTTTTAACATTCTCTTAAAATTACCACTACATTTCACAATTAACTCATCTTTTACAGTTGAGTTAAATCCTAATCCTGATAATTGTTTTGGAGTAGGTGTAATCATAGCAGTATTTCCTAATACTTCCATTACTTTTTTATGTTGTAA
>RZYO01000069.1 GCA_009930325.1 Spirochaetia bacterium
AACCAAGATAAGCTATGCATTATAAAAGCAAGGTCTGCTTTTGATTTTGGTGCTAATACACCAGCTGGAGAGAATCTTGCATCATTTATTAATATTGGATTATCATCACCTTCCCAATTAATTGAATAAGGAGGATTTGATACTATAGCCTCAAAAGGTTCTTCATCCCAATGATGAGGAGTAGTTAAAGTATCATCACAAGCAATATCAAATTTATCATAATCAATATCATGAAGGAACATATTGATTCTACAAAGGTTATATGTTGTAGGATTGATTTCTTGTCCAAAGAATCCTTTTCTAACTTTATCTTTTCCAAGTATTTTAGCAAAGTTTAATAAGAGAGAACCTGAACCACATGCTGGGTCATATACTTTATTAACTTCAGTTTTTCCAACTAGAGTAATTTTAGTTAATAACTCTGATACTTCTTGTGGAGTATAATACTCACCTCCACTTTTACCAGCATTAGATGCATACATCCCCATTAGATATTCATAAGCATCACCAAAAGCATCAATACTATTATCTTGATAATCACCTGCTTTCATGGAATCTATTCCATTAAGCAGTTTAACTAATTTTTCATTTCTCTTTATAACAGTATCACCTAGTTTCTTACTATTAACGTCTAAATCATCAAATAAACCTTTAAAGTCACTTTCACTATCAGACCCTTTAGTTGAGTTTTCTATATTAATAAATACTTTTTGTAATGTTTCATTTAAGTTATCATCATTTTTAGCATTCTTTTTAATATTAACAAAGAGTTCACTAGGTAATATAAAGAAACCTTTTTCTTCAACAATAGAGTCTCTAATTGTTTCTGCTTCTTCATCACTTAATTCTTTATAATCAAAATCAGGGAATCCTGAATCTCTTTCACCTTTATTTATATAATTAGTTAGATTTTCTGATATATATCTATAGAATAACATGCCTAATACATATTGTTTAAAATCCCATCCATCAATACTACCTCTAAGATCATTAGCTATTCCCCATATAGTCTTATGAAGTTCAGCTCTTTCTTGTTGCTTATTATTGTTGCCCATTTTTGTTTGTCTCCTAGTATCAATGTTATCAAGTTTAACACAAAAAAAGGTTATGATAAATAAAATTTTAATAATATCTATTTAACATATTAATTACTAATAACAGATTTTTGTATAAGATTAATTGCCCAGTCTTCAATTCTTTCATCTTCAGACATAACAAATTCTTGCCCTTTAGAAGCAGAAACAAAATATTCTTCTTTAAAAGAATCTTTACTATGGTATGTAATATCAACATCAGTAAAAAATGATGGCAAATTCCATTTTGTTCTTGAATATCCATTTTTTGTTAAAACTAATGAAGGATTATAAGAAAAACATCCAAATCCTTTTAATTCATTATTTTTAGAAAACTTTTTAGTTGCTGTATATATAGAATTATTATTAATAAATCGTTCTTGTGTTGCATGTGGGTGATAAAGTAAATTTTTAGGTATTTCCTCTAAATTAGAATACTTTTCATCTACTTGTAAATAGCCCCAAATAATATGTAAATCAGGAGCACCTCTTACAAATTTGTAAATACCATTTCTCATTTCACACTGCTTAAACCATCCAAAAAATAAAAATAAGTCATTATGACCTATACCATTATTATTCAAATGAGATAAAGATTGATTTTCTTGGCCAAATAAAGGTTCCCATGTAGTTGTTAAATTATTATTTTTTAAATCAGGATCTAAATGACAGTAATAATTTTCTTTAATTTTATTTCTAGGTTTTAATTCTTTTATAAGAATGTAATAATTCTTATCCCCATAATACAAATCAGTATATTTAACTGGAGAATTGCTATTTTTATCTTTTTTTGAAGGTATAGGTAATGATAATAATGTCCCATCTGGTAAAATAGGACTAGGCATTCCTCCATACGAAGAATCAAAACCTTTTCTACTTAATATTACTTTCATATCTTCTCCACGATGTATCATCATTTGGCCAAAGAGTTGGATGACCTTGTATTCCTATCTCGTATTTATCTTGAATATAATTTATAAATCTAATTGCTTGCTTTTTATCATGAGTTCTAATGCCATAATATGATTGTGTTTTAGGAATTTTAGGAGATATAGAACTATCTAATAATATTGAATTAATTCCAAAATAATAAAACGTATTAGAAATTAAAACATATTTGCCACTTATATCTCTACTTTTATTTTTTTCGTCATGATAACTGTTTTTAATTTGTTCATAAGAAGAACACAAATCAATATTATTCATATCAAAGTTAATTGTAGGTTTATAAATATTATCACCATTTTTTTGAATTAACGTATCGCTAGAATACTTTTTCAGATTATATTCATCTGATTCCCAATATTCTTTATATGTAATAATTTTATCAATTTTCATTAAATATATAAGTTCTTCACTTTTAAAAGTCCTTTTGGGGTGTGATTTTGACTTGTTATAATTATAAATTAAGGCTTTAGAAGAAAAGCCTGCAATCCAATCTCCTTCTTTTTTAGATTTTCTAATTCCAGGCTTACAAGTAGCTAGTGATAATACATTATGAAAGGGATTAGGTGCAAATCCAGTATCATTTGCAATTTTATAACTAAATAATCTTACTTCATTCCCCATTTTTATTATTTCTCCTTTTTAAAATTAAACATAAAAAAAATTATATCATATTATTAGTAACTTAACAAAAATAAATTTAAATAAAAAAATTCATATATATTCATAGAATAGAATAATAATGCGTTTATACTTAATAATTAAAACTATTTTTTGACATAAACTAGCATATCATAGATTATTATTTATCTAATAAAATAAAGGAGAGTTTTCTTATACTAAATATAAAATGGAGTTCTGAACAAATAATAGAACTAAAGATATTCTAAAAAGAAGAGATGTTGTTGCATTTTTCAGTTGATTGGTCAGGAAAAAACAAAGGGTGCAATATGAATCATTTAGACGGACGTTATGGTTATATAAAGCTTATGGGTGCTATAAGAAATAATTGCTCTGTTTATGATTATGAGACAGATGAATTACAAAACACTTATGATTCTATTGATGAAGTTATTGCTGGGGCTTAAAAGTAAACACTTAATTCAAATACAAATTCATATTTAACAATACACGTTATCCCTTCACTATACACGTTATCAATAAAAGTGGGTGAACCTTAGTGGATAATTACACGATAGCATATTTGAGAATTTTTTGATTAAGAGCCTTAAAAAAAATTTAAGATACTAACTCTTTGTAGATAAAGAATTAATATCTTTTATAACTTGTATTTTGAAAACTAGTGTTATGCCTAGGACAAGACTTGAACTTGCACAGTCTAATGACCACTTGGATCTGAACCAAGCGCGTATACCAATTTCGCCACCTAGGCTTTTTTATAGGTTATAACACTATTATATAAAACAAACAACTATTTTGTTTTAATATAAATATAAAAGTAGAAAGTTTTTCTATATTTCTCTTGATTGAAAATCAATTGCAATATAGTGTAATAAAATATGAGTATTAGAGTATTATTTTTAGGGGAAATAGTGGGTCGCCCTGGAACAACAGTCATTAAAAAAATGTTAAAAGATGTTGTAAAAACCCAAAATATTGATTTAGTTATAGCTAATGGTGAAGGTGTTACAAATGGCTATGGAATAGGCAAAAACCATTCAATTATGATTCATAAAGCTGGTGTTGATATTATTACCGGTGGAGAAAAAATGTATTATAAGATTGATATGGTTGATTTCTTAGATAAAAACACTTTCATCTTACGTCCTTTTAATTACCCAGTTACAAATCCTGGTAAAGGAATAAAATACCTTACATTAAAAGATAAAAAAATAGCTGTAGTAAATCTACTTGGAAATAGTGATTTCCCAAGAACTCATTTATCAAATGCTTTTATGATTGCAAATACATTTATTGATAAACTAACTACTGAACAAGATATAATCTTAGTTCAATTCCATGCTTCAACTACTGCAGAAAAAAATACAATGGGATATTTATTAAATGGAAAAGCCGCAGCGGTTATTGGTACCCATTGTAAAGCAATCACAAGTGATCAAAGAATATTAGATAAAGGAACAGCCTACATTACCGATAATGGAATGGTTGGTTCTACTTTAAGTGTTGGTGGTTTTAAAAGTGAAACGGAAATAAGAAAATTCACTCATGCAATTCCATTAAGGTCTGAAGAAAGCTGGGAAAGACTTCAAATGCAAGGTGTAATTGTTGAAATTGATGAAGAAAGTAATAAAGCAACAAATATTGAAAGCTTAATATTAGATTATAAAGAAGATAAAGAATAATGGTAGAAATTGTAGAAGTAATTAAAATAAACAATGATAATAGCGTTGAGGTAGCATGCCCAGCTACAGTTTGTAAAGGCTGTAGTGGTTCAATGTTTTGTAACATAAAAGGAAAAACCTTCAGTGCTAAATTTGACAAAGATTTTGAAAAAATTAATATTGGAGATAAATTAAAAATATATTTACCCCCAGCTAGAACTATATCAACATCTTTTATTACCCTTATGATTCCTTTATTAATGTTCCCAATCTTTTTTATGTTATTCCCTTCTTCCAAAGAAGCTTATAAGTTCTTAGCCGGAATAAGTGGTATTATAATTGGTTTTATAGGAGTTGGAATATATTTCTATTTTTCAAAAAGCAAATATTATCCAAAAGTAATAGAGAAAATAACAGATTAAACACTTAATAAGTTATATATAAAACAGGAGGAGTTAAATGAAAAACAAAGTTATTATTTTTATAATAATTATTATTTTATTTAGCTCTTGTTCTTTTATTAATAATAGTGAAAAAAAAGACGATATTATTGAACATCCTGATATTATTTTAAACTCAGCAACTTATAAAATTAATAGAAATCAAAATGATTATATCCTTCTAAATTCTTCTAAAATTGAAATATACAATAAAAAAAACACAACCGTAGCAAAAGATGCTATATTTAAATTTGTTAATAAAAATGGAGAAAATGAAGTTGAAGGTAAATGTGATGAAATGTCCATTAATACAGATAATAATAATGTTCTCTTTACAGGGAATGTAACATTTTCTATTTTAGATCCTGAATTTAATATATACTGTGAAAAACTAAGTTGGGATGATAAAAACCAATTATTAACAACACAAGACCAAGATGTTTCTGTTGAAAGTGAAATTGGTAAATTTGAAGGATCAGGATTATCTGCTAAAATAAATATAAGATACTTCGAATTTAACCAGATTAAAAAAGGAGAATTATATTGAATAAAAAACTCTACCTAATAATAATTATTATTATTTCCATTTTTGCACCTTATTCTATTTTTTCTTCTCCAATTAGTTTTTCTGGAGGATACACAACCCTTTCAATGAAAGAAGGTAATCAAAAGATTACATTAAATAGTAATGCAAAAGTTGAGTTAGAGACTCTTGAAATTAAGGCAGATAAAATTGAATTAAGTGGTGAAAATTATAATGACATCGAATGTAATGGTAATATTAGTTTTATTGATAAGGAAAATCAAATTACTATAAGGTGTTCTACTTTAAAATATAATCAGAGAGAAGAAACCTTAATAATTGATAGTTGGGTAGAAATAAATGATTTAAAGAATAGCATTTATGCTACAGCTGGTTATTTAGAATATGATTTAAAAAACTCAATAATTGACTTATTAGTTGAAGTTAAATTACTCCATGCTAGTGAAGAAGATGTAATGAAATGCAATTGTGATATTTTAAGATTCAATTTAAAAGATAATAACTTTTCAATGCTTGGGAATTCTGAGGTTAATTGGAAAGGAGATTCTTATAAAGCTCAAGCCATCACTATCAATTTAAACAATAATGATATTTCAATGGATGGTTCAATTGAAGCAAATATTAATACAAATTAGATTCTTAGCACATAAAAACTACATTTTAGAACATAGTAGTTTTTAAAATTGCATGCTATAATAATTAAAAAATTACTAAAAATCTGGAGGATACCAATTATTTTTAATTGGTAGGGCTTTTATGAAACATATCCTTTTAATTGAGGACCTTGAAAAATACTATGGGAAAAAACAAGTTGTAAAAAATATATCTTTTTCTATGGAAAGTGGCCAAGTAATTGGACTCTTAGGTCCAAACGGTGCAGGAAAAACAACTACTTTCTATATGATAGTTGGTTTCATTAAAGCATACGGTGGAAAAATTATTTTAGATGATAAAGACATTACATCTCTACAAATGCATAAGAGAGCAAAAGCCGGATTGTCATATTTACCACAAGAACCTTCAATTTTTAGAAAATTAACTGTAGAAAATAATATAAAATTAGTAATCCAAAATAGAGAAGAATTAAGTGAAATAGAACAAAATGATTTACTAGAAAAATTAATTGATGAATTTGGATTAAATCATATAAGAAAACAATATGGATATACTTTATCAGGAGGAGAAAGAAGAAGAACTGAAATAGCTAGAGCTCTTGCAACTAGCCCGCACTTCTTACTCCTTGATGAACCATTTGCTGGTATTGATCCAAAAGCTGTTTATGATATAAAGAATATTATAAAAGAATTAAGTAAAAAAGGAATTGGAATATTATTAACTGACCATAATGTTAGAGAAACCCTTTCAATTACAGATTGTTCACATATTATAAATAATGGCTCTTTATTAGTTAGTGGAGATAGAAAAACTCTATTAAAAGATGAAGATGCAAAAGAAATCTATTTTGGATCTACTTTTGAGGAGGATCAGTAATGGGACTATCTCTTGAATTAGGTACAAAACAAACTTTATCACTATCCCCACTCATGCTTCAAAGACTTGAAACACTCGCTATTCCTTTAGTAGAACTTCAAGCTAAAATTCAAGAAGCAATAGAAACTAATCCAGCACTAGAAATTCCTAATGCTGTTGAACCATCTTTGGATAACTTAACAAGTAATATTTCAACTCCAAGTGCAAATGAAGATTTTTCAGATTCTTCAGCTTATGGTTCAGATTACAGTGGTATTTATGATAGTGAAGCAAGTGATAGAAAACAACAATTTATAGAGAATACACTTACAAGCTCAAAAACCTTAATGCAACATTTACTTGAGACACTTCATCTTGATTCTTTAAATGAAGAAGAAAGAGAAATGGGAGAATTACTTATATCAAATTTAGATACTACTGGTTTTAATAATGAAGACCCTATTTCTTTAATAAAAGGTGATATAAATAATGAAATTTTAAATAAACTGAATTCAGAAGAAAGAGAAAATTTATTATTAAAAATGAAAGATAAAATTCAAAACTATGACCCAATAGGTTGTTGTTGTAATGATTTTAGAGAATCACTCTTTATTCAAGCTCAAATTAGAGGCTTAGATGAAGACTTATTCACACCTTTTCAGAAATTATTGAATAATGAATTACAAAATATTAGAAGTAATAAAATAAAGAAAGTTCTCTCTGATTTAAAAATTGATGAAGAAACTTATGAGTTTATGATTTCTTTTTTACAAACCTTAAATCCTTTTCCTGGTTCTCAATTTGACAGTGGCTTAAGAGAATATGTTGTACCGGATTTATCAATACATATAATAAATGGTAAAATTGAATTGGAAACAAGTGCAAAAAACTTACCAAACCTTACAATTAGTGATGATTTTATAAACTTATCAAAAGAAATTGATGATGCAGAAACAAAAAAATATATAAGAGAGCAAACTGCCGTTGCAAAAGAATTAATAAATCAAATTGATATGAGAAATAAGAATTTATTTAAACTTGGAATGATTCTTATTGAAAAGCAAAGTGAATTCTTCTTTAAAGGACCATTATATTTAAAGCCTTTAACACAAAAAGATGTTGCTCTTGAAATGAACGTTCATGAAACAACAATCTCTCGCTTAGCTTCTTCAAAATGGCTTGATTGTGATTGGGGTATTATACCTATTAAAAATCTATTTAGTAATGCTGTAGGTAATGACCAAACAAATTCCAAAGCCTCAATTAAAGAAAGAATTAAACAAATAATTAATGAAAATGAAGGACCTAAAGCATTAAGCGATCAAAAAATTGCAGACAAACTTAATGAAGAAGGTATTGAAATAGCAAGAAGAACTGTAAGTAAATACAGAAAAGAATTAAACATTGACTCAACATTCTTAAGAGGAAATTAAAAAATAACTGGGAGGTTTCCCTTCCAGTTATTTTAATTTTATTTATTAATCTAATTTTTATCAGAATCGATGTCTAAATCGATATCTGGTTCAATTTCTAATCTTTCTTTCTTATGGTTTTTAACCTTTCCTTTTTCTCTTCTTGCAGCAGTTGAAATTTTATCAACAATTAGTTCTATGCCTTCATACAATTCATAGCAATCTAAACCAATTGTTTTTCTAGTACCCCAATTAAAGTGCATGTGAGCATCTACATGGAAGCCTTGACCAACCTTTTCTCTAAGCATCACAATTTCTAAATCTTGAATTGAAGAATCAGCAAAATTAATTTTTTCTAATTTTTTATTCAAAAATTCCTTTGTTTCATCGCTTGGATTATAATGTACACCTTTAACTGTTATATTCATGTATTACTTGCCTTTTAATTTTAATTAAAAAGCATCCTCCTATCATTAAAATTAAAAAAGTCCAACGGACCTGCTGCTTGATAATAATTTAAAAATTATTATTTTGAAAAAATTACTTAGCTATGTTACCCTCTCTTTGTCACAATTTAATATGTTAAATTAATAGTTTTTTACCATTAATTATCTTGTATCTACTTATAAGTTACTCCTGAAAACATTAAAAGTCAAATCAAAATATGCAAATAAATATTACTATACTAATAACTTTATTTTATTTTTTTATTAAATTTTGCACAATTAAAGTAAAATATTATAAACAATTTATTATGTAATTTCTTATCATATATAAAATACTTAACAATTTTAAAGTGTTAAAATATTATTAAAAAAATTAACTTTTTATAGTCAATTTAATACACATTTTTTTTATTAGTTAATTAAATTAAGTGTCAACATTTGTTAATGTTCTTCTTTATAAAATTTCAATTCTATGTTATTCTAAATAAAAATATGGAGGAATCAATTATGACAAGTTGTACAATACTTGAGCTATTAGATATAGATTTAAAAGAACATAATAAACTCCAACTCTCTTGTATAGCAGGAAGAAGTGGGTTATCAAATAAAATAACTAGTAGTAAAATTAGTAGACCTGGATTGCCTCTATCTGGATTTTTTGAATCTTTTGCAGCAAATGCTGTACAAATTTTTGGACATGGAGAACAAAGCTATTTAGATATGCTTGAAGAAAACAATGACTATAGCAACATTGAAAGATTGTTTTCTTATGGCGTTCCTTGTTGTATTTTTACTCATAATTATACTCCTAGTGAAAGATTTGTTGAAATAGCTGAAGAAGCAGGAACGCCTCTTTTAAAAACTACTTTAATCTCTTCTGATTTTTCTAGACACATTTATCAACTATTAGATGAACTTTTTGCTCCAACACAAACAATTCATGGAGTATTTGTTGAAGTTTATGGAATTGGTGTTTTAATTACTGGAGATAGTGGTGTTGGTAAAAGCGAAACAGCTTTAGAATTAATTGAAAGAGGTCATAGATTAATTAGTGATGATACTGTTAAATTAAGAAACATAAGTAGTTCTTTTCTTGTAGGCTCAGGTGAAAGCCCTATGCTTGCTCACCATATGGAAATAAGAGGGATAGGTATTATTAATCTAGCCAACATATTTGGTGTTGGGGCTATTAGAGATAGAAAACAAGTCCAATTATTAGTCCATCTTGAAGAATGGGATTCAAGCAAAAACTATGACAGAGTTGGTGAAGAAAATATGAAGGCATCTTTCTTAGGGATTGATATTCCAAAACTTGAAATACCAGTAAAACCAGGGAGAAATATACCTATCATAATTGAAACTGCTGCTAGAAACGAAAGATTAAAACAATTAGGTTACCATTCTGCTAAAGAATTTGACCAAAGTGTTCTTAAATGGTTTGAAACAGAATCAGCAAAAAAAATGTATTATATTAATGAGGAGAATACCAACTAGATGGTTAGTAAAATTTTAGTTGTAAAAAATAGAGCTGGCATTCATGCTCGCCCAGCTGCGATGATAGTTAAGGTTGCTAATAAATTTAAAAGCGAACTTTATATGGAAAAAGATGATATCAAAATTAATGGTAAATCAATAATGGGTGTTATCACTTTAGGAGCTGGGTTTAAAAGTGAAATAAAGATTTCTTGTGAAGGAGAAGATGAAGTTGACATGGCTGATGCTATAGAACAACTTTTTGAAAATAGATTTGAACAATAAATTATGATTTATTTTTTATTTTGACCAAGTATTTATACTTGAAATTTCTAAGGAGGATTGCTTTTATATTATTTAATATTTAAGCAAAAACTGATTATGAAGAAACTAACGGATAGACAGATTCAAGTTGCACAGTACATTAGAGACTATATGAGAGAATACAGATATAGCCCATCAGTTAGAGATATTAGCAATTATTTTAAATTCTCAGTAAAAGCTGCTCATGATCATGTAAGGGCTTTAGAAAGTAAAAAAATTATAAAAACAACTCAAGGCATTTCAAGGTCAATAGAAATTATTGATCCAAGATTTGTGCCTTTCCAAGATATGTTAGAAATTCCAGTTTATAGCACTAATGAATCTGGAAGCTTATCAAAAGTACCAGATTATAATATTTCCTGTTCAATTTCATTACTTCCTTCTTCCCCAAATGATGAATTTTTTGCAATTTTAGTAACTGATGATTCAATGGATAATGCAGGAATTTATTTTGGTGATTTAGCTGTTATTAAAAAGTGCAAAACAGCTCAAGATGGAGATATTGTTTTAGCAGATATTCCTGAAATTGGATTAACTTTAAAATATTACCATAGTGGTGAAGATAGAGTTACTCTATTACCTGCTAATAGTTCTTACCATCCAATTTATACAACTCAATTACAAATTGCCGGAACACTTTCATTAATTACAAGACAATATAGGAAACGTGGTGAGTAGTAATATTAAATTATTTCTTGGTCCTGAAATAGGAAGCAAAGACGAACTTATTAAAAAAGAGTATTCGAAATTAAAAAAAACATATGGCGACGATGTTGAATTAAAAAAATATTATAGTTTTGAATTTGATGATAATGAAATGTATGTGGAATTAAGCAATCCTAGCTTATTTTGCCCTCATACATTAATTATTTTATATGCAATTGATCAATTAAATAGTAAACAAGTTGATAATTTATTAACTTATATTAAAAGTCCTAGTGATAGTTCAACTTTAATATTGGAAAGTGAATTATTCTCACTAAAAAGTCCCGCTTCAAATATTTCAAAAATTATTACAGCTGATAATATATTAACTTTTTATCCTTTGAATGAAAATGAATTAACAAATTATGTTAATAAATTTTTCCGAGATAATAACTTAGAGATTACAAATGAAGCAATTGATTTATTATTAGAACTTGTAGACAACAATACCCTTGAATTAAAAATTATTTGTAATCAATTGGCTTTTTTTTATAATGTTAATAAAAAAGAAAATAATATTATAGATGAATTAGCTATGCAAAAATATGTTCATCATAGTAAAAGTGAAAATTCATTTACCCTTTTAGAAATGATATTTAATGGTAAATTAAAAGAGGCAATTGAGATTGCACAAATATTACTTGAAAGAGATCCAACATTTTCTTTCACACTTACAGGTGGAATACTTTGGGGTTTTAGAAGATTATTAAGTGTATTAGAAAATATTGAAGAAGGAAATTCTAATTACCAAGCAATGAAAAATGCCTCAGTTTTAGGTATTAGTAAAGCTATTTATAGAAAAGATGAAATTACTCTTTATAACAATGCTATTAATAATTATTCAAGAAAAGAATGTGTAAATATTATTACTTTATTAATTGATAGTGATGTGGATATTAGAACAAATACAAAAGATATGTTGCAATTACAAATAGAACAATTATTATTCAATATTATTGTAAATAAAGGGAAAAAACTCTTAAAAATAGAAACGCCATCCTTATATAATAAATTATAGGGATAACTTTTCTTTTAATCTTTTAGCAACAGATAATGGAATATTTGCTTCTTTTGCAATATCTTCTTCACTTTGTTCTAATAATTGATCAACACTTCCAAAAGTTTTCATTAATCTTTTTGATCTATCTTTGCCAATTCCCTTGATATCTTCTAATAACTTAAAGGCTACTTCTTTACTTCTTAAATTCTGGTTTGCAGTTGTTGCAAATCTATGACATTCATCTCTTACAGCTATCAAAGTTTGGAGTGCTAAAGAATCTTCTTCTAACTGCAAAGGTTCTCTATCATCACTAAAAACAATTTCTTCAAATCTTTTTGCAAGACCAATTACAGGGATTTCACTTAAGCCTAAATCTTCTAGTACTTCATAAACAGCATTTACTTGACCTTTACCTCCATCAATTAATATTAATGAAGGTCTCTCTAAATTATCATTTAATACTCTAGAATATCTTCTTGCTGTAGCTTCTCTCATTGCTTCAAAATCATCAATTTTACCTTCAAGAGATTTAATATTAAATCTTCTATAATTTGTTCTATCAGGGTTCCCATTTCTAAATGAAATCAAAGAAGCAACCGTATATTTACCCGATAATTGAGCAATATCAAATCCTTCAATAAGTGTTGGCAATTCAGGTAAATCGAGAACTTGTTGAAGTTCTTCAAGTGCTCTAGAATTATCTTTGTTTTTTAATCTCTTTTCAACATCACGAGAAGCATTTTCACTTGCCATTCTTAATATTCTATAATGCTTACCATCATAAGGAATATCAACATTTAATTCGACATTTAATTCATCTTTAAAAAATTTGGAAATATGTTCTTTATTTATATCATGAGATACATATAATTGATTTGGGAGTTTAAAACCATCAGAGTAATATCTAATTAAAAAAGCTAATAGTGAATCAGTTTCATCACCTAAAGTTGTACCTCTATAAAGAGCTCTACCCATAAGAGATCCATCTCTCATTTGCATTATACTAATTGTATATAATGGGCCTCTCATTTCAATAGCTGCATAATCTCTCTTTTCTTGATCAAAATCCATGGCTTGTTGATTTGAGCTAATTGTTAATAAAGCATTTAACAGATCTCTCTTTTCTGCAGCTTTTTCAAAATTTAATTCTTTAGAAAAAGATAACATTTCTTTTTCAGTTTGTTTAATTAATCTTTCATTATCACCTGAAAGCAATTTCTTTACTTCAGAAATATATCTATTATATTCTTCTTTAGAAATTTTATCACAACAAGGAGCTTTACATCGTCCTATATGATAATATAAGCAAGGAGTTTTTCTCTTCTTTAATGGGGTTGCGCACTTTCTAAGTGGATACATTTTTTCAATTAAATCTAAATATATTTGAAGACTTCCAACTCCTGGAAATGGTCCATAGTATGAGGAGCCATCTTTAATTATACGCCTTGTTTTATATACTTTGGGAAAATCTTCTTTTGTAACTCTAATAACTGGATAACTTTTACCATCTTTCAAATCGATATTGTAATGAGGATTATATTTTTTAATTAGAGTATTCTCTAAAACTAAAGCTTCATATTCATTACCAGTAATTATATGCTCTATTTTTTTTATTTTTCTTACTAAGGCAGTTGTTTTTGCATCTCTATTAGCTAAAAAATAAGAAGTTACTCTTTTCCTTAAATCTTTTGCCTTTCCAACATAAATTATTTTATTATTCTTATCAAACATGAGATAAACCCCACTATTGTGGGGTAAGGCTTTTGCTTGTTCACTAGGTGTTAAAAACTCTTCTTTTACACTATCTCCTAATGAAGTAACCTCTGAATCTATCTCATCTTTCATCTTTTATAATAATTTTTCCTCAAATAATGCTTTTGCTCTACCTTTGAGAGGATTATCTTTACCCTCAAGCATTTGAGCTAAAGCTTCTCTCTCACTCATTGATAAAGTAACAGAGCCTAATTTATAATTTTTAAAAGCTTCTACTGCAATAGGACAAACCTTCTCAACTATTTCTAATATTTGTTGTGCATATACTCTAATTTCATATTGAGCATGACTATCTAATCTTAATTCTAAGAAATGGAACAAATTTCTTAAATCCATTTGCCAATACCATTGAGTATATAAAGAAAGTGGTAAATCAATTCTTGCTAACTCTCTTGCAATTCCCATATCTAAAAGTTGATTATAATTATCAAAAATAATCTTTTTATCTTCTTCAAACTTTTCTAAGACTTTCTTTGCTGTTTCAATATCAACACATTCGTTCTTTCTTCCTTGTTTATTATCTAAACTTTGAAGATTAATATGATCAAAATCAGGTCTATAACATTCATCAGTCATTACACTATATCTACCTGAAATTTCATTGACTCTACCTGTTCTATGTCTAATCCATTGTCTAGCTACAAATATTGGCATCTTTACATGGAAAGTAAAATTTACTTGTTCAAAAGGAGATGAATGATCATTTCTAAGCAAATAGTTAATTAAGCCTTTATCTTCTCTATAGCTTTTTGTTCCATCCCCATAAGAAATTCTTGCAGCTTGAACAATTCGACTATCACTTCCACAATAATCTACCAATCTAATAAAACCTTTATCCAAAACCTTATATTCTTTATCTAGAATTTTTTCAGCTTCTTCAACTACGCAATGAGCCATTTTTCTCTCCTAATTTTATATTTATATTAATTCCATTCTTGAAAGTGTAATAGAAATAGCAGCACAAGAAGCAGTTTCACTTCTTAATACTCTTTTTCCTAAAGTATGAGATTCAAATCCCTTATTTAAAAATAAATTTCTCTCACGATTAGAGAACCCTCTTTCAGGTCCAATTGCAATAACACATTTATTATTTATGGGATTATATTTACTTAAACTCTCCCCTTCTAATACATTATCTAACAATAGTTTATCATAACTATCATCAAAAAAGGATATTGCTTCATCAATATTATCAACAATTTTTACTTCACTAATTGTTGTTTGAGCAGCTTGCATGGCTCCATCAATAAGAACTTTTTTATATTCTTCGTTAATATAAAAATTTGCATTTGAATATGATTTTTCTGTTAAATCTGCACCTGCAATTATTATTCTCTCAACACCAAGGCAAACAGCCTCTCTTAAAATTCTTTTCATACATATGGGACGCACAAAAGAAATTATTAAAGTTAAAGGATGCAATTTGTCACTCTTTAAAGAATCTTCTTCAAAAGAAAAAACAATTTCTTTATCATTAATATCTTTGATAAATGACAGCCCTTTAGCGCCATTAATTACTCCAGATGAAAACGAATCCCCAATATTGAGTTTTAATATCTTTTTTATATGTCTTGCTCTTTCATCTTTGAGAGATAAATAATTTAATTTATCCAATTTTTCAAATAATATTATATTCATAACGTTTGGAATAATACATAATTTTTATTCTTATCGCAACAAATTCTCACTCTTTAATAAAATTTATATATTTTTTTAGAAAAAACTATTAATTATAAAGTATCAATTAGGGTATGAAGAATAATACAGGAAGATATGGACTTGTTCTTTAAATACATCTTTCCAATTAAATAACCAATAAATATTTGAACAAAGGGTATAAAAAAAGAGATTAATGTTATTTCTTTATATCCAAGCATATGTGAAAAACCAAAGATTATTGCTTGTATAATATTAGCTTTATCACTTCTGATATTAAACGATAATAAAGCTGAAAGTAAAAACCCTCTAAATATTACTTCCTCAACAATACTCGGATAATAAATATGTTGAATAAAATTGGCAATCAAATATTTAAATGAAATATTTTTTAA
>RZYO01000070.1 GCA_009930325.1 Spirochaetia bacterium
GTTATTATTTTTATATACTATACTATATATATAAAAAGAATCAAATTATACTTAAAAATATTTTATTATTATATATAGTGTTTTGTTTATGAAGATATTAATAAAGTACTTGAACCCTTAATTCATTTATAATATTGTTTTATGTGCTATAATATTTTTAAAATAATTTCTAGGAGTACTTAGTGAAACTAAAAACCCAATTATTAATAACCTTGATTCTAATCTTCTCTTTACTTTCAAGTTGTGTTGTTACTGAAGATTTATCAATAAATAAAGATGAAAGTGGAAGTTCCAAAGTTAATATAAGTGTTGAAGATTTTTTTATAACAGTTTTAAATGATTTTTCTGAGTTTTCAAGTGATGAAACAGACAAACCAATAATGGATCTTGCTGTTGAAGATACTGCTAATAAATTAACAAAAAATGAAACAACAACAAATGTCTTATTTACTAAAGTTGGTAAAAATTCATATGAAGGAACATTTGATTTTTCATCTCTTTCAACATTAATTTCTGATTTAGGGAATAATAAAGACCAAACTGTATTAACTTTAAAGGATAACAAACTTAAATTTTATTTAGATTTAAACAATTATGACCAATTAACAAAAGTAATTCCTTTTTTAGCTGATCCTAATTTTGAACCTTTTGGCCCAGAATATAATGAAGGTTTAAGTGAAGACGATTATTTAGAAATGATTAGTTTTATGCTAGGGGAAGAAGGCCCAGATGCTATTAGAAATTCAGTAATTACTTTAAACTTTGAAACACCAAAAGAAATAAAATCTTTTATGGGTGGTAAAAAGGTTTCAAGCAACCAATTCTCATATAGCTTTCCTTTAATTGATTTCTTACTATTAAGCACTCCTCTTCAATTTGAATTAAATTGGTAAAAAATAAATAAGCTAAAAGGATAACTTCTTTACTGCTATTTATTTCATTCATAATAATGGACTATGCATTTTGCATAGCCCATTTATTTTTATTAAAATATTAAATGAAATTATTTATACATTAAATCTGAAGTGCATAATATCACCATCTTGAACAATGTATTCTTTACCTTCCATTCTTAATTTTCCTTTTTCCTTTACTTTTTGTTCACTACCTAATTCAAATAAATCTTCACAGTTATAAACTTCTGCTTTAATAAAGCCTTTTTCAAAATCTGTATGGATAACTCCAGCAGCTTGAGGAGCTTTATACCCAGCTTTAAAGGTCCAAGCTCTATCTTCATCACTTCCTGCTGTAAAGAATGTTCTCATACCAAGAATGTGATAAGCACAACGAATTAATTGATTTAATCCAGATTCTTCTAAGCCTAAAGCTTCCAAAAATTCATTTTTGTCTTCTTCGTTTTCCATCTCAGCAATCTCTGCTTCAATTTTTCCACAAATAACCACAACATCTGAATTTTCTTTTTCTGCAATTTCTCTAACAATTTTTACATATTCATTGTCTTCTTCAAGACTATCTTCATCTACATTGCAAACATAAATAACAGGTTTTAATGTTATTAGATGTAAATCATAAATAGCTTCAAGTTCATCATCATCTAAATTTAAAGTTCTTGCTAATTGGCCTTCACTTAAACAGTCTTTTAACTTTTCTAATACAGGAAGTACTTTTTGGTTTATTTTTTGTTGGTCTTTATTAACACGTCCTATTTTTACCATTTTTGAATAGCGCTTTTCTACTGTATCTAAATCAGAGAAAGCTAACTCAATATTAATAGTTGAAATATCTCCTATTGGATCAATTTTGTTATTTACATGAATAATATCATCATTATCAAAACATCTAACAACATGAGCTAAAACCCCTACTTCTCTAATAGAAGCTAAAAATCTATTTCCTAAACCTTCACCTTTTGAAGCACCTTCTACAAGACCTGCAATATCAACAAATTCAAAAGTTGCAGGAACAATTTTAGCTGGAGGTATTAATTTTACAATCTTATCTAAGCGAGGATCAGGAACATTAACCATACCTACATTTGGATCAATTGTACAGAATGGATAATTAGCTGATTCTGCTGGAGCACTTGTTAATGCTGAAAAAATAGTTGATTTACCAACATTAGGAAGGCCAACAATACCACAATTTAAACTCATAATTTATTCCTCTCTTAAAAAAGTTCTCGCCGCTTGACTATAACATAGATTGACAACTTATTAAACCACAGTTAATCTAAATGTAATAAAATAAGAGGTAAAAATAAAAACTTGTCAAATAATAACATAATTGATTTAACTGATGATTTAGTTTTACAAAAAGCTATACTCATCATCATAGAACAACAAGATAATCTTGTTTCCCCCCTTCTTAGAAAAGAAGAACTAGAATCACTTGCAAAAACTATGAATGTTTTAGTTATAGATTCTATAATTATTAATCTAAAAAAAGAAAATAGTCATACATTCATTGGAAAAGGGAAAGTTCTTGAATTGAAAGAACTAAAAGAAAACAATGAAATTGATTTATTTATTTTTGAATCAGATTTAGCCCCAAGCATTCAAAGAAATTTAGAACAAATACTAGAAGTTTGTGTAATTGATCGACGTGAAGTAATACTGCAAATTTTTAGCGATAGAGCAGCTACCAGAGAAGCTTCCTTACAAGTAGAGTTAGCAAGATTGGAATATTCCCTTCCTAGACTTACAAGAGCTTGGACAAACCTCTCTAGACAAAGAGGTGGTACAAAAGGTAATAAAGGAAAAGGAGAAAAGCAACTAGAAATTGATAGACGTTTAGTTTTAAGCAAAATTACTAAAACAAAAATCGAATTAGAAAAAGTCAAGAAAATCAGAAATACACAAAGAAAAACTCGTTTAAATTCTAATATTCCAACAATTGCAATTGTTGGATATACAAATAGTGGAAAAAGCTCTTTATTAAGATTTTTATCTAATAGTGATATTTTTGTTGAAGATAAGCTTTTTGCTACGTTAGATACTACTAGTAAAAAAATTAAGATGCCAAGCCACAGAGAAATGATTTTCAGTGATACTGTAGGATTTGTCAGCAATTTACCACATAACCTTATAGAGGCCTTTAACTCAACTCTTGAAGAAGCAACTTATAGTGATGTTATTTTAATAGTACTTGATGGTTCTCATCCCAATTTAATGGGATGCTATAACACAACAAAAGAAACCTTAAAAGAACTTAATTGTGAAAATAAACCCACACTTATTATGTTAAATAAATGTGATTTAGAACAAAATACCTTCGATAAAGCGAGATTAAAAGCTATTGAACCGAATCTAATTGAAACTAGTGTTAAAAACAATATAAATATAGATTTAGTTCTCAAAGAAATTGAAAATTTATATGCTAGTAATGAAGAAATATCGGTTTTTGAAATTCCTACAAATAGACATGATTTAATATATTATGCAAAAAGAAATTCATTAGTTCTTGATATAAAATATGAAGAAAACTCAATAATATTAAAAGCAAAAATCAAAGATACATATTTAGGTGAACTAGTAAACTATAAAAAATCAACTCCTATATTATAAGAGTTGATTTTTACTAATTTGTATTTTGCTAATAAAATTATAATCTCCAAAGAGCTTGAACTGAAGCTTGCATTACAAAAGCAGCATTAACACCACTGGAGAAAGTCATTCCAACTCCTGGTTCTAAGCGAAGTAATATGTCTATAGGATAATCTTTATTATCTAAACTATAGGATGCTTCACCCATACCTAATACTGAAAGACTAAATGCACCACCACTTAATGGAACATTTAAAGAAGCACCCGCACCAGCATTAACATCAAAATTTAATTTATCAACCTGAACTTCAGTTACATTATATAAACCAAATCCCTCAGCATTAAGAGTTCCTCCGATTAAATCAAAACCTAATGTGCCTCCAACAGTAATATCTTTGTCAACATTATATTTAAATCCAACACCATTAATTGTGCCTAAAGCTAACCCAACACTCATGTCTGAACTTTTAGCAAAAGTGGGTACCATTACTAATGCAATCAAGGCTACAACTGTCAATAATTTTTTCTTCATAATAATCTCCTTAATTAAAAAGTTTTCTTTTACTCATTATAGCAAAGATAAGTATAATTGAATAGTAAAATATTTATATAAATCAAATAATACCAATTTTTTTCATATCATATAGTAATTTTTATTAGAAAATTCAAAACAGTTCACAAATCACCAGCTTAATCATTTTATTGCATTTGTTGACACAAGCCTTATATATTTTTATTTTATCAATATCTATTAATTTTATCAAATAATAGATATAGTAAAAATAGGAGAAAAATAATGACAAATACTTCACTTTATGGACTCAGTATTGAGCAAATATATAACACTTTAAATTTAGAAAAAAAATTCCAAGCTAAGCAAATATATCAATGGTTAATAAAAGGGGTAACTGATTTTAATTTAATGAGTAATATTTCAAAAAATGAAAGAGAAAGATTGGTTAATGAATACAAATCCCCAATTTCTTCAAAAGTTATTGATACTCAAATTGATGAAACAGGTGCAACTAAGTTAGCAATTGAACTTCATGATGGCTCAATTATTGAAAGTGTAATGCTTATTGACAAAAATGATAGGAAAACTGCTTGTTTATCGTCTCAAGTGGGGTGTGCTATGGGATGCAAATTCTGTAGAACAGGCACGATGGGATTAATTAGAAATTTAACATCTAGTGAAATAATAGAGCAATTTGTTCATCTTAGAAAACTTGGAAATATTACACATATAGTATATATGGGAATGGGAGAGCCTCTTGCAAATTTAGCTCCTGTTTTAGAATCAATAAGATTTTTCCATAGTGAAGATGCTTTTTATATTAGTTTAAGACGAATTACTATAAGCACTTGTGGAATAGTAAGTGGAATAAATAAAATAACTGAACAAAATTTAAATGTTAAATTAGCAGTTTCTTTAGTAAGTGCTGAAAATCCACTAAGAAGTAAAATAATGCCAATAAATGATACTTTTAATCTTCAGCAATTAAAAAAGAGTTTACTTCATTATCAAAACAAAGGTGGCTCACGTTTTACTTTAGAGTATTGTATGCTTAGTGGTGTTAACTGTGATTTGAATGCAGCAAAAAAACTTGCAAGTTTTACAAATGGCTTAGATGCTGTTGTAAACTTAATTCCCTGGAATCCAGCAGCTGAATTACCTTGGACTACTCCAACAACTGAAGAGATTAACACTTTTACCAAATATTTAGATGAATTCCATATAAGTTATGCTAGACGATATACCAGAGGAAGAAGTGTAAATGGGGCTTGTGGTCAACTTGCCACAAAAAACAACAAAAAAGGAAATTAAATGAAAGGTTATTTTTCTTTAGATAGCGATTATTCAGAAACACGCTTTATAAATTTTAATGAAAAAAAATATATTATAAACAATATGATGTGACCTCAGAATTTGCAAGATCGTGGATTTAGCATTAAAGTGGTTATAAGAAAAAAACAAACCGCATGCATTACCGCATGCAAAGAGAGGCCACATCAATATGCAAACTATTATAATCACAATCGGAATGGACGTCCACAAAGAAACATATGCTTTATGTTCTTATTTATCAACAAGTCAAAAATTTTACTATGAAGAAACTTTAAAAAGCGAATCTAAATATGTAGTAAAATACATTAGAAAGAGCAAAAAAGAAGCTATTCGATTACAAATGATTGAAAATCATAAAAATAATCTTCTTCTAGATGAATCAGAAATAGAAGTTAAAGTTATTTGTGGTTATGAAGCTGGACCTACTGGCTTTAACCTAAAGAGAGAATTAGAAAAAGCTAATATTGATTGTAGAATAATGGCACCTACTACAATATATAAAAAGAAAGGTGGTAATAGAGTTAAAACAGATAAACAAGATGCTAGAAATTTATCTAAAACATTATTTTGGGGTGCATATAAAGAAGTAGTTCCAATTTCAATTGAAGATGAAGCTACTAGAGACTACATTAGAATGAGAGATGATAGAAAAAGTGCTCTAAAAAAAGCAAAGCAACAGTTAAAATCATTTATTCTAAGAAGAAATATTCATTATCCATTTAAAGGAGGAACTTGGACTCAAGCATACAGGAAATGGTTAAAGACAATTAAATTTGATCTAAGAATTGATCAAGTGACTTTTGATGAATATTTAGCAGAAGTATATAGATTAGAAGAAGCTATAGAGCGTTTTGATATAAAGATTGAAGAATTATCTAAAAATGATAAATATAAAGAAGATGTAAAAAGATTACGTTGCTTTGCAGGTATAGATACTCATATAGCCTTATCTATAGTCTGTGAAGTAGGAGACTTTGCACGATTTAAAAAAGCTAGAGACTTTTCATCATTTATTGGACTATGTCCAGGAGAGCAATCAAGCGGTGAAAAAACAAAAACAACTGGAATTACAAAATCTGGTAATACACATCTAAGAAAACTGTTAATCGAAAGTTGTAATTCTATTGCAAGAACAAACATTTACAATAAATCGAAAAGACTTAGGTTAAGACAATATGACAATGATGTAGATGTTATAGCCTATGCTGATAGAGGTTCAAAAAGAATTCGCTATAAATTTGCTAAAATGAGTAATGCTTCTAAAAAAAGAAATGTAGCAATAGTAGCTTGTGCAAGAGAATTAGCTTGTTTTATATGGGGAATGATGACAAATAATATTTATGGAGAAATTGCATAATTAAAAAAACTATAAAAAAATGAAAAGTAAAGTAAGGGATGCATAAATAGATTGCTGACAGTAAAGGATCTAGCTACCTTCGATAAAATTATGAGACACAAAATGTGATTCTCGCTTGTAAACAGAAAGAGCTGTAGGCGGATTATTTGGCCTGTTGGTAACCAATCCACGTATATGAAAATAGTCAAATGCTGAAAAACTGTAATATCTGTTTATGAATTCCTTACTATTTATAGAATATTACAAAATTAGGATAAAAAGATGTAACATTAATTTTAAAATAAACTTAAAAATAGCTACTTGACATTAGTCACATCATATGAATTTTTAATTTATTATCTATTATAATTGCTTTTTCTATTTTTCTTAATTTTCGAATAATCAGTTGCCCTCCTTTTTCAATTAGCAGTATAATTTTTATAGTTATTGGACTTTTTATCTTCATCATAGTTCATGAATTAATTCATGGTTTATTTATTAAAATTTTTTCAGGGAAAAAAGCTAATTATAAATTTTCATTTTTCTATGCTAGCGCTGGAGCTAGTGATAGGTATTTTGATAAAACATCATATATAATAATAGCTTTAAGCCCTGTAATAATTATAACAACATTTCTTATGATACTAATTAATTTAACACCAAGTAGCTTATACAATGGAATACTATTAGTATTGGCTTTAAATATTTCTGGTGCAATTGGAGATTTCTATATAAGTGCTATTGTCCTAACTCAAGATAATGATATTCTTATCAGAGATAATGGAGAATCAATGCACTTCTACACAAAAACTACACAATAATAGATAGTCGTTAGAAACAAATATTACTACTTTGTATCCATAATCATATACAATTTTGGAGGTTATATGAGTACTGGAACAAAAAAAAATAGCAACAAACCAATATTAAAATTTTATTTAATTATGTTAGTTGCTATTTTATTAGTTAATATGTTTGTTGTCCCATACATGTCTCAATCAAAGTATCAAAAAGTAGATTATGGGACTTTTTTAACAATGCTTGATAATAAGCAAATTACAAAAGTCGAAATTGATGGTAATAATATATTTTTTACAGCAAATAATAATCTTGATGCTTTGTACAAAACAACAACCTTTCAAGACCCTGATCTTGTTAACAGATTGTATGAATCAGGGTGTTCTTTCGGTAGAGTCGCCCCTGTACAAACATCGCCTCTAATTTCAATGCTATTATCATGGATTATACCTTTCCTTCTTATTTTTTCTCTTGGTAGATATTTACAGAAAAAAATGAATTCTGGTTCTGGTGGTGGCGGTGGTGGATTATTTTCTTCATCAATGCAATTTGGAAAAAGCAATGCAAAAGTTTATGTGCCAAGTGAAACTGGAATAAAATTTGATGATGTTGCAGGAGAAGATGAGGCAAAAGAATTATTAACTGAAATAGTTGATTTTCTCCACAAACCAGAAAGATATACTCAAATTGGAGCAAAAATACCAAAAGGAGCACTTTTAGTAGGGCCTCCGGGCACAGGAAAAACTCTTCTTGCAAAAGCTGTAGCTGGAGAAGCAAATGTTCCTTTCTTTTCAATTTCAGGTTCTGAATTTGTTGAAATGTTCGTAGGTATGGGTGCTGCTAAAGTAAGAGATTTATTTAAAGAAGCAAATAAAAAAGCTCCATGTATTGTGTTTATTGATGAAATTGATGCTATTGGTAAAAAAAGAAACTCTGGAATTCAAGGCGGAAATGACGAAAGAGAACAAACTCTTAACCAACTCCTTACTGAAATGGATGGATTTGATAGTTCAAAGGGAGTTGTGCTACTAGCAGCAACAAACAGACCGGAAACTCTAGATCCAGCACTTCTTCGACCAGGTAGATTTGATAGACGAATTCCAGTTGAACTTCCAGATTTAATTGGAAGAGAAGAAATATTAAAAGTTCATGCAAAAAATATACAAATTGCAGCAAATGTTAATTTTAATGATATTGCAAGAGCTGCTTCAGGTATGAGCGGCGCTGAATTAGCAAATATAGTAAATGAAGCAGCCTTAATAGCTGTAAGAAATAAAAGAACAAAAGTTATTCAAAAAGATCTTGAGGAAAGTATTGAAGTTGTTGCTGCAGGATACCAAAAGAAAAATAAGGTACTAAGTAATAAAGAAAAATTAATAGTATCTTATCATGAAGTTGGCCATGCTCTGGTAGCTGCACTTCAAACAAACACAGCACCAGTATCAAAGATAACAATTATTCCAAGAACTTCAGGTGCACTTGGTTTTACAATGCAAGTAGATGCAGAAGAAAAGAATTTGATTAGTAAAGAAGAACTAGAAAATAAAATAGCTATTTATACAGCAGGAAGAGCAGCTGAAGATTTAGTATTTAATTCTATTACAACAGGTGCTAGCAATGATATAGAACAAGCAACAAAACTTTCTAGAGCCATGATAGCTCGTTTTGGAATGAGTGATGAATTTGGAATGGTTGCTTTTGAAACTCAAGGAAGTCAATATTTAGGTGGAGATTCTTCATTAATATGCTCAGAACAAACAAGCTCTAAAATTGATGAAATGGTTACAACTTTAGTGAATAAGCAATATCAAAAAGCAAAAAAATTATTATCTGATAATATTAAAAAACTTCATCAAATTGCAGAATATCTTTATAAAGAGGAAACCATTACAGGTGAACAATTTATGAATATTTTACAACAAGAAATTAAAGAAATTTCATAATAAAAGAAATATGGGTATTACATTAATTTATGTAATACCCATTAATTTTTATTAGATAAACATCAAAATGTTTTTAAAAAAGATTAAATCAAACCTTTATCTTTAAGCATTAAGGTTGCAACTGATTCAACACTGCCCCCTTCATCAACCATAAGATTATATTTTTGCATATCTTCATTACTAAATACATTACCTAAAGCATTTAAGGCTTTTACAACTTCTGGATTTTTTTGTGCAAAATCCATCTTCATTATTGGAGTACAATAATAAGGAGGGAAGACATGTTTATCATCAATCAAATTAACAAAACCATATTTAGCAATTCTTCCATCAGTAGAATAATAGGTATTAATGTCTATCTGACCTTGAATTAAAGCTTGAGTAGTAAGACCTTGGTCCATCCCCTTATATTCTTTAAATTTAAAACCATAAGTTTTAATTAAAGCTGGATAACCATCACCTTCTCTTACAGGGAACTCTTGATCACCGCCAAGAATAAGCTTATCAGCTATTGGAGCTAAATCAGAAATTGTTTTTAAATTATATTTTTCAACCATTTCTTTGGTAACAGATAAAACATATGTATTATTGAAACCAAGAGGTTCTAACCAAGTAATACCATACTCTTTTTCACATCTATCTTTTACATAATTATATGTAGCTTCTGTTCCTATATTTTCAGTTTGGTCAAATATTGCACCATAGGTAGTACCTGTATACTCACAATAAATATCAGCATCTTCATTTTTTATTGCATTAAAACATAATAATGTTCCGCCTAATTCTTTTACATCTACATCAAAGCCTTTTGCTTCTAAATAAATGCCTAAAGCTTCTCCCACAATTCTTTGTTCTGTATAATTTTTATGTACAATTGTAATTGTATTTTTTGATGAACCACAACTAGTGAATAAAGTTGCTGTAATTAATAGTAATAAAATACTAATTTTACTAATTTTTTTCATATCTATAATCTCTCCTTTTTTATTTTCTTAAACCTTTGGACGTTAATGCTTTTTCAACAAGACCTAATAAGAAATCTACAAACAATGCTAATACTGCAGATAAAATAGCTCCTGTTAAAATCATTGGTTGATTAAAGGTACTTAATCCTCTATAAATCAAATCACCTAATCCTCCAGCAGCAATAAGAGTTGCTATTGTTGTAATACCAATACAAGTTACTGCAGCTATTCTAACGCCTCCCATTATAACAGAAATAGCTAAAGGAATTTCAACTTTAAACATTATCTGTGTCTTAGTCATTCCCATACCTGTTGCTGCTTTAATTATTGCAGGATCAACATTCTTAATACCAATTAATGTATTTTTAATTATTGGTAATAATGCGTATAAAAACAAAGCAAAAATTGCTGGTTTAGAACCAATACCAAAAATAGGCATAGCAAAAGCAAACATTGCTAAAGATGGAATAGTTTGAATGATATTTGCAACTCCAATAACAACTCTTGCGGCTTTTGCATGATTTACAATTAAGAAACCAACTGGTATACCAACTACACAAGCTAGTATTACTGCAGAAAAAGAAAGGCTTACATGTTCTAATGACTTATCAAGAATCATTGACCAATTATTTATAATAAAATCTAACATTCTAGTAATCCTCCGTTCCTGGCATTATTTGACTCAATACATTTAAAATACTTGCATTAGTAATCAAACCATAAAAAAATCCGTCTTCATCTATAACTGGGATATATTTTAAACCCTTATCATTTCTCAAATTCATAACATCAGTTAAACTAGTTTCCGGAGTTACACTTAAAAAATCTTTTTTCATAATATCAACCATTTTAGTGCCATGCGCAGTAACACCTGCTAATCTATTAGCTCCTACAAGTCCAACTAGTTTCTTTTTTTCTTTCTTTAGATTTTCTGTAACACATAAGATAATTGTTTCTTTATTAGCCATTCTTTCAATAGCTTGAGCAACTGATCTTGAAGAAGAAATAGTAGGAAAATTCTTTACCATAACATCTTGAGCACTTAACATATCAGGTGTTTTCCATAATCTATTTTTACCTACAAAATCTAAAACAAAATCATTAGCAGGGTTTTTCAAAATCTCCTCTGCTGTATCACATTGGATAATTTTACCATTCTGCATTACGGCTATTCTATCTCCAACTTTAATTGCTTCATCAATATCATGAGTGACAAAAATAATAGTTTTACCTAATTCATCATGAATTCGAATAATCTCATCTTGTAATTGTTCTCTTGTGATAGGATCAAGAGCAGAAAAAGGTTCATCCATTAATATAATATCTGGATCATTAGCTAGAGCCCTTGCAACACCAACTCTTTGTAGTTGTCCGCCAGATAATTCTTTTGGATAACGAGAAGAATATATATCTGGATCCAAATCAACCTTATCTAATAAATCTCTTGCTACTTGGAGATTTTTTTCTTTATCTGAGGATGTTAAAGATAAAACTGCTACAACATTTTCCTCAATTGTCCAATGAGGAAACAACCCAATTTGTTGAATAACATATCCTATTCCTCTTCTCAGTTGGATTTTATCCATTTGTGTTATGTCTTCACCATTTATGGTAATTCTACCTGAAGTAGGGTCGACAAGGCGATTAATCATTTGCATAGTTGTAGTTTTCCCACAACCACTCTCACCAACCAAAACCATAAATTCGCCATCATTTATAGTTAAGTTAAGATTATCAATAATCTTTGTGGTACCGTCATATGTTTTTACAATATTTTCTAACTGTATCATTACTTTTCTCCTTATTTATAAAAAAAATTAAAAATGTAATTTAGGTATCATGTTGAATGTTATCAAGTAAAAAGATATGTCTGTCGAATGCGATTCCATCAATATTTATTGAACGAAATTTGGAGTTTTTAAAATAAATCAAAACATCCTCCTGTAAAAATCAAGTATAAAATATTTATATGTTTAATTAAAAACAATTGTAAATATACAATTAAAATATATAAAGAAAAGATAATAAATATATATTTTTAAAAACAAAATAAATTATTTTTTTACAGAATAAAAAATAATAAAAAAGCAAAGTAGCTTATATTTTTAAATATGCAATTTATATACAGTAGATATGCAATAAAAATTTCAAAGATAATAAAATTACTTATTTCAAAAATGTAGAAATAATAATTAGTATCTTGAGTGGAAAATTTTACACCGGATTAATATTAACATAATTAATATTAATATGATATATTTTTTAAGTGACATTTTAGGTATTTTTATCTTATTTTTATCATTGAATTACTTAATATTTTATGACTTTTTTTAAGTTTTTTTAACATTTTTATATTTAAAAAAAAATGAATATAAGAAACCCTATATTCATTTTTGATTTGTATAAATAATATTTTTAGTATTTTATTTTACTAAAATTGCTTTTATTCTTCTTACTCCAGCAGAAGATGATTGTTCTTTTTGAATTTTAAAACGGCCCATTTCGCTAGTATTAGAAACATGTGGTCCACCACAAACTTCTTTAGAAAAATTACCTATAGAATAAACTTTTACTTGTTCACCATATTTGCTATCAAAGAATGCTATTGCTCCTTGAGCTTTTGCTTCTTCTAAAGTCATTGTTTCACAAATAACTTCTTGATTTTTTTCTATTTCTTCATTAACAATTGCTTCAACTTTTTTTAACTCTTCATCACTTAATTTTTCTGGATGAGTAAAATCAAATCTCAATCTATCAACTGTAATATTTGATCCTTTTTGACCAACATGATCTCCTAAAACAGTTCTTAATGCTTGGTGTAGCATATGAGTTGCTGTATGAAGAGCTGTTGTTTTTTCACTATGATCGGCAAGCCCACCCTTAAAATTCTGTTCAGCTCCACTTCTGCTTTGATTTTGATGTTTTTCAAAGGCTATTTTAAAACCTTCTTCATCCACACTTAAACCATTCTCTTGGGCTAATTCTTTTGTAAGTTCAATTGGAAAGCCATATGTATCATATAGTTTAAAAGCCATTCTGCCTGGAATTTGTTTAGCCTTACCCTTTAAGATATTTGGAATCATTTTTAAGAATTCCTTTTCTCCCTTTTGAAGAGTCTTACTAAATTTATCTTCCTCTTGTTCTAATTCTTTATAAATAAATTCAGAATTATCACTCAATTCAGGATAAGCATCCTTATAAAGAGATACTACAATTTTTGCTAAAGTAGATAGTGAAGCTTCTTGCATTCCAATTTTTCTTCCATGTCTAATAGCTCTTCTTATTAATCTTCTAAGAATATATCCTTGACCAACATTTGAAGGAGCAATTCCTCTTTGATCGCCTAAAATAAAGCAGCTTGTTCTAATATGATCTGCTAAAATACGGATAGACATATCTGTTTCTTCACTTTGACCATATTTAACTTGGGAGAGTTCTTCAATACCTTCAATAATTGGAGTAAATACTTCAGTTTCATAAACATTTTTCTTACCTTGAAGAATAGCGATTGTTCTTTCAATACCCATTCCGGTATCTACACATTTTCTATCCATCTCAACATAAGATCCATCTTCAAGTTTCTTGTATCCCATAAATACATCGTTCCAAATTTCGAAATATTTACCACAAGAACAACCAGGACGGCAATTTTCACTACATTTTTCACGACCAGTATCGATAAACATTTCACTATCTGGACCACAAGGACCAGTTTCACCAGCAGGACCCCACCAGTTGTCTTCTTTAGGCAAGAAATAAATTCTCTCATCTGGAATACCATGTTTTTTCCATTCTGCTGCAGCAACTTCATCTCTTGGAACTAAATCGTCACCTGCAAAAACTGTTACTGATAATTTTTCTGGATCAATATTTAATTCTTTTGTTAAAAACTCATAACTAAAATCAATTGCTTCTTTTTTGAAATAACTTCCCAAAGACCAGTTTCCTAACATTTCAAAAAATGTTAAATGATGAGGATCTCCAACTGCATCAATATCACCAGTTCTAATACACTTTTGGTAGTCACAAAGTTTATTTCCTGATGGATGTTCTGCACCTAAAATGTAAGGGACTAAAGGGTGCATTCCTGCTGTTGTAAATAATACAGTTGGATCATTTTCAGGAATTAAAGAAGCACCACTTATTTGACTGTGTTCTTTTGATACAAAGAAATCTATAAATTTTTTTCTTAATGCGTTTGCTGTTAATTGTTTTTCCATATCAAAGATAGTATGTTTTGTATTATTTTTAGTCAAGATTTTAATTAATTATTTCATTAATTCTACTAAATATATTCATAAAAAATTGCTTAAAATAACTTTAATTGAACAATATCATTATTATTATCTTTTTTAGATATCTTTGTTGTATTAACCCCATTTATAACTTTAGCTAAATCACTTGGGAATCTCAAGCTTTTTGCACCTTTAGATAATAACTGCTTCGGCCAATTTAGTGATACATCTTTTTTTACTGAACTAAAAAAATAAACATTTCGATTATTTTGTAAAGAATATTCAGCAATCTGAATTGCACCACCACTATCTACCTCTTCTACAATCATTATTGCAGAAGATAAAGCACTCATTAATCTATTTCGTAAAAGGATATTCCATTTAATATTCTTATTATTAGGAGCCACTCTTGTTACAACAACTCCACCCTCTTTGGCAATATAATCTTGAATTTTGCTATGAGATTGCGGATAATATTGATCTAAAGAAGTTGCAATAACTGCAATTACTGGAGCAAAAGACGACAAGCTTTTTACTCCTGCATGCCCTTGCATGCCTAAAGAAAGTCCACTAGTAATGATGATTTCTTTTTTTACAAGATCTTTTACCAGTTTATCTAATTTTTCAATTGCTTCCTTTGATGGAGCTTTTGTACCCAATATTGCGACATTTTTCTTTTTTAATAATTCAACATTTCCTAGACAGTATAAGACTCTAGTTGAAAAAGGAAACTCATTAATTTGATTGGGCCAATTTTCATCTCCAAATGTTGTTATTATAGTATTTTTTGGCAATAATTTAAAATCTTCACATATATAAGTATATATTTCAAATAATTTATTTATTGAAACATTTAAATTTAAAGCCCAAAGTGAAAAATCACTACTAATAGGGAACAATAATATATGATTATATTTATCCCAAATTTTACAAGCTTTATCTGTATCTTTATTACAAACATTAACAATGGTTTCCCAATTTATTGCTTGTATCAATTTTTCTCTATTCATATATAATAGATTATCATGATGATTTTATATTTATCAATCTTTTATTTAGAAAAAAGTATTTATGTTTTTTTATTATGAATAATTAATTAATTTTTTCTTTTCATTTAATCTATATTTCAAAATAAAAGACAATAAATAAGTCCTTGTAAATTTACACATTTTTGTAAAAAAAATACATTTTTTGTTAAAAGGTGTGTCAACCGCAAGCGATTTTGTCCTTTACTAAGAATATAAAATTTTCAAGTTTAAAAATCTATTTAAAGACAATATTGAGTAATTTCAATTCAAAATT
>RZYO01000071.1 GCA_009930325.1 Spirochaetia bacterium
ATTTAAAGATTTTAACAATTTGCTATATATTCTTGCTTTTATGCACTAATTGCATTTTCCCTTCCGGTTATTCATTACATTATCACTTCCTTTTCACACAAGTTTTTTAATCTTGCTAATCTTTTCTATTCTCTTTTATTTTGCTTACAAAGCTAATTTGTTCACTTCAATTAATGATTTACAACTTTTTTTAAACAAATTTGGAGTATTAAGTTTCCCTCTTTTTATACTTTTACAAGCTTTACAAGTTGTAATACCTATATTACCAGGTGGATTAGGATTATTAGGGGGTGTAATTCTATTTGGAAGCTTTAATGGCTTTTTATTAAATTATATAGGGATATGTATCGGTTCAATAATTGCTTTTCTAATTGCAAGAAATTTAGATAACAATTATTTATCTTTACTGTTTTCACAAAAATTAATTGATAAATATTCAAAAAAGTTAAATGAAAACTTTGATAAGTTTTTTACAATAGCAATATTTATGCCAATAGCCCCAGATGATTTTTTATGTTATTTAGCTGGTACCACAAAAATGAAATTACATAAATTTATCACAATTATTTTACTCGGAAAACCGCTGGCAATTTTTCTTTATACCTATGGTTTAGAGATAATACTAAATCATTCACTAAAATTAATTAAATAAACAGGTAATTATAATGAAAATATACTTATATTCAAAAGGAAAAAAAATCTTAAGAAACTCAGGAATAGCAAAAGCAATAGAACATCAAGAAAAAATGTTAATTGAGGCGAATCAAGAAATAACAAAAAGTTATGCTCCTAATATAGCAATTGCCCATATAAATACTATATTTATCTCTTCACTAAACGAAATAATCAAATTAAGAAAAAGCAATACTAAAATAATATATTTTGCTCATTCTACAAAAGAAGATTTTCAAAATTCATTTGTATTGTCAAATCTCCTTGCCCCCTTATTCAAACTCTGGCTAATATTTTGTTACAAACATGGAGATATTATTATTACACCTACTGAATATTCTAAAAAATTATTACTAACTTATAATTTAAATAAAAAAATTTATAGTTTAACAAATGCTATAGATACAACCTTTTTTTCTAAAACACAAGAAAGAGCTAATCGTTTTAAAAAAGAATATTCAATAAATGATAATGAAAAAGTAATTATTTCAGTTGGTCACTTTATAGAAAGAAAAGGAATATTAGATTTTATTCAATTAGCTAGATTAATGCCAAATATAAAATTTATTTGGTTTGGGTATACTCAAAAATATCTTCTAACTAGAAAAATAAAGCAAGCTATTAAAAATGCACCTAAAAACCTTATTTTTCCAGGATATGTTAATAGTGAAAAACTTAGAGACGCTTACTGCGGCGCTAATTTATTTGCGTTCATGACAAAAGAAGAAACAGAAGGAATTGTCCTTCTAGAAGCATTAGCTTGCAAAATACCGACAATAATTTATGATATTAGTGTTTATAAGGATTGGCTTGAAACTAATAAAGATATTTATAAAGCTACAGATTTTAATGATTTTTATCAATTAACTAAAAAAATTATTGATAACAAATTGCCAGATTTGACTGAAAATGGGTTATTAATTTCAAAGCAAAGATCAATTTCAAATACAAGTAAAAAACTAATAAAAATTTATCAAGAGTTATAAGAGGGGGTTTTTTAGTGTCAAAGTCAGTTTATAACTATTATAATCAGATATCAGTCTTATAATAAGAAAATTTTTACATATTTATCTTTTAATGCATAACAACTTTTAGCCGATTTTTCCATTCATATAAATCAGAATCTGCTCGAGCTAATAATTTTTGATAATTTTCTTCATTTGAATCAAATTGAGCACATCCATAACAATAACTAGCATATTCAATAATTTTTCTCATATTATTAGTAACAATTGGAAAAACTTCAGCAAGTTTTTTCTGTGTCTCATTGAAATTCAAGTTTGGACAAATTAATACAAATTCATCACCACCCCATCTTCCGAAACTACAATCTTCACTAATCACAGATTTGAAACTATTAGCAAAAGTTTTAATTATCGAATCACCAATTAAATGGCCATTATCATCATTAATCCGCTTTAATTGATTTATATCCATGATTACTACAGAAAATGTAGAATTATTTTCAATTGATGAATTAAATTGTTTTTTTAATATTTTTTCAATTTTATTTCTATTATAAGTTGAAGTAAGGATATCCATATCAGCATAATATTTTAATTTACTTTCATACATTAATGTCTTCAAATCTGTTTCAATTGCTTCTCTAAATTCATTAAGTAAATCCTTATAATCTTCTGAATAATTATTTTCTTTATTATCTAAAACACAGATAGTTCCAAAATATTCTTTATTTGGCCAATGTATGGGTAGTCCATAATATGAAATCATATTTAATTTTACATCAGGATTATCACTCCAAATTTCATCTTTTAAAGCATTTTCAACTAACAATTCCTTATCATTACCAATTACAGTTTCACAATATAAACCATGACCTAAGGTGTCACTTCCTCCTTTAGGATATGGGTTTTCTTTATTTTGACTTTTTAAAAAAACAACCATTGACTCTTTGGTAATTTGCATAATTAAACCAGCAGGTATTTTCATGATTTTAGCCATTATATTAAGTATTCGCTGCCATTTATCCATAATTTCATTACTAATATTTGGCATTGATGGATTTGTAATTTTTACAAATTTCTCTTGTTTATCTTCTCTTAAAAATACTTTTGCTGTTTTCTCCACAAATCCTCTTAGTTAATAAAAATTAGATATATTTAAAAACTTTTTCTATTGCTATTTTCCCAATAGTTGGGTCAAATTGTAATCCGAGTTTATCGAATATTTCATTAATTGCTTGTTCTTTGGTAAAAGCTTTTCTATATGGTCTATTTGATGTCATAGCATCAAAAGAATCAGCTATTGCAATTATTCTTGCTTCAATAGTTATTTCTTGTTCTTTTAAACCATTTGGATAACCAAAACCATCCCATCTTTCATGATGTTGTAATACAATTTTTGAAATCTCAGATAATTCATTATTTTGAACTAATGCTTGATATGCATAAGTTGGATGTTTTTTAACAATTGTATATTCTTCATCTGTCAATTTACCATTTTTATTTAATATTTCTTTTGGAATTATTGCTTTACCAATATCATGAACAAGTCCAGAATAATAAACCTTACTTATATCAGATAAGCTAAGATTCATAGCTTGTGCAATCAACTTTGAGTAATTAGCAACATTTTGACTATGGTCTTTTGTATATTCATCATGGATTTCTAATAATCCGGTTAAAGTAACAACCATGTTTTTTAATACACTTAGTTGCAACTCATGATATTTTTCTTCTTTATTTTTTAATTCATCTATAAAACGACTTTTGTCTAAAGAATATTTTTGAATTGCACTTAACATTGATCTAACTTGATATTCATCTATATCTAAATTATCAATACTAATTACATCAAAATAGAAAGGATTTTCATGAATTTCACCTTTATAAATAATTATTGGATGAACTTCAATAATATTTTTTATCATTAGAGAAGAAAATTTATTTATATTATACCTACAAATTGCAGAAACTGGATAATTAGTAAATATTTCTTTATTTAACAAGTATTCATAATGCATTATCATCTCAAACCCATCATTATATTCTAATAACCAACTAATCTCGCCTGTTATTGCAAAAGCATTGTATCCTTGAACTAATGCTTCATCAGTCAAACTTTTTATTAACTCAATCATTTTATTTGGATCAAATTTACCATCCTTAGAATAAGCATCTTCTTTCTCCAAAATTGATAATTGACCATTATTTAAATATTTTTCTAAATCAATGAAAGTTGACAATTCCTTTTTTAAAAAGTTAGTATCTATATCTCCTGCAATATAATAACATTTCTCATTTTTATTTATTCTAGAAATAATATAAGAAACTAACTCATAAATATTTTCTTCATTATTAGCCTCATCATATAAGAGTACCATATGGTCCCCAGCCATGATTCTATTCATATTATCTCTAATATATTCTCTATTCATTCTATTACCTCAAAAATATCAATCAAAAATTAAATGATTAAATATATTTCAAACACGATTAAGCACATCACATCGTTTTTTAATTTTTATACATAAATACTATATACTATTATTTGTGAGTGGAAAATAACAAATAATCCATTCTAATAAAATTAATACAAATTTATAACTAAAAATTTAAATATTATTAATATTTTATTATACAAATTTTGGTGTATAATAGAATTAATAGATTTATATAAAATAAACTTAGGAGGACTATTTTATGAAAAAAGTATTAATATTATATTATTCATTTGAAGGAAATACTGAAAAAATTGCCTCATATCTTTCAGAAAAAATTGAAGCTGATATTGAAAAAGTTAGACCAATAAAAGAACTAAAAGCAAAAGGATTTTTAAAATATGTTCTAGGAGGGTTTTTAGCTATTTCTAAAAATAAACCAAAATTAAATCCTCTTAAATTTAATCCAAATGATTATGATACAATAATTATTGGCTCCCCTATTTGGGCAAGTAGAATAGCTCCTGCAATTTTTTCACTTTTAAAAAGTGATATTATCAAAGACAAAAAAGTAGGATTCTTTTATACATATTTAGGAGGAAACAAAGAAACTGATAATCTTATTATAGATTGCGTTGAACCAAAGAATAAATTACTATCAATTCATCCTTGCTTATCTGTTAATGAAGATTATGAAAATCAAAAAGAAAAAATACTAAAATGGGCAAAAGAAATAACTAAAGAAAAAAAAAGTACTAAATAAATATAATTAATTTATGCTTTTCAATTTATTTTTATAAAATTAAAATATAAAATAATTTTCTCCAAAGTAGCTTTAATTATTATTCTACTTTGGAGATTTTATATAAGAATGTAATTTATTTATTTTTATATTATTTCAACAATAGGCTTATTGTTTGAAATATCTGTAAATTTTGCTTTAAAGAGCATACCAGGGGAAGCAAAAGGTGGTGTGTTTTTTACAATAACATCAATGTAATTTCCTGTTACTCCAGTAAATTCGCCATTCTTTCTTTTTTGAAGAACAACTTCACATTCTTTATTTAACTGTCTCTTTAAATAAGTTTTATATAATTGAGAAGATAAATCTCTTAATTCTTTTGCTCTTTCATCTCTTAAATATTCAGGAACTTTGTCTTTTGCGTCGAATAAATCAGTATCAGGACGCGGAGAATAAGGGAATACATGCAATTGAGTAAACCCATATTCTTGTAAAAATTCATAGGTTTCTCTATATTCTACTTCACCTTCTCCAGGAAGGCCTGCGATTATATCGGCAGCAATAAAGGGGTCACCTTTAATCTCTTTTAATCTATTAACTATATAAATTAAATGAGCTTTATCATACTTTCTATTTACTCTCTTTAATACAGAATCATTTGCACTTTGAACTGGAATATGAAAATGAGGTTGCATTCTATAATCTTTAAGAGTATTTAAAAGTCTATCATCAACATGATCTGCTTCTAGTGATGATAATCTTAATCTTATATTTGGACCTAAAGCTTTTAACAACTTTTCAATTAATCCACCAAGTCCATCATTCTCATGATCATACATAGTAAGATTGACACCAGTTAGCATTATTTCACTAAAGCCTTGTTTTTCAAGTTCTAATGCTCTCTCAACAACTATATCACTAGCTAAGCTTACAGCTTTTCCTCTTGCAATATGAACTCTACAATAAGAGCAATTGTTATCACATCCATCTTGGACTTTTAAATAAGCTCTATTATGGTATGAAAAAGAAGCAGCCGCATAATCAAAAACTGAGGCATCTTCATCTACAAAAGTATTTATAGAAGACATTAAATTCATTCCACTTTGAAGAGCTGTATTAATATGTTTTGGCAATTTTAATAAATGAGCTTTTTTTGATAATGGGACAACTATTATATTTTCTGCTAATGCTTTTATATCTTCTGCATTTAATTGGGCATAGCACCCAGTTACAACACATATGCCTATTTGAGCAAATTTTCTAATCATTCTTCTTGCTTTTTGCTCTGCTTTACTTGTAACAGTACAAGTATTTACTACATATATCTCAGCAATTTCTTTATCTTTTACAATTGAAAAACCTTCAGTTGCAAAAGCATCAGCAATGCCTTCACTTTCACATTGGTTTAATCTACAACCCAATGTATATACACAAACATTCACCTAGTCCTCCTGGGATACTAAGTCCTGCATGACATAATCTAAAGCACCCTTTAAACCCATTCTCATTTGTTTTGCATATGGATTATATTTCTGTAAATCATGAAATAATTGAATAGGGTCATTGCAGGTTTGTTCAACAATAGACATCAACCTTTTATAACCTGTTGTTGCAAGAGATGTAGGTTGAAGGGCAAGTTCATCAAGCACTCTTCCTACAAAGTGTGTTATTCCTTGCGACCAAGCAGCTTCTCTATCATGGGAATCTGGAGACATTTCTAAAACTTCAAGCTGCCAAGATTTAAAATCATTTAAAATATTATCATAAATATCTTTAGGGCAAGATATAGGAAAAATGACAAGAGGTAAACCCTTGACCCCTTTTTTTCCTGAATCTGGTCCAAACATTGGGTGAGAAGCAACTGAATAGACATCTTTAGGTAAATTTTCTCTCATTACTTTCGATGGATAAACTTTTACAGAACATGTATCTACAACAACCGTTCCCTTCTTAAGTTTACTGCTAATTGATTTTATTACTGATTCAAAAGAGCTTATTGCAACACAAAAATAAATAATATCACATGAAGAAAAAAAAGTATCTTCATCTACTTGTTTAACGCCCTCAATACTATCTTTTTTATTTCTACTAAAGCCTAATACATTATTATCATTATGTTTAGCTAACTCTTTAGCCCAAAATGCACCAAATCTACCTAAGCCATATACACCAATATTCATATCTTATTATTTCATCCTTAATATTTGAAAGATACATCATTAAAAACATCTCATTCAAGATGAAAAGCGAATTTAAAGATATACTTTTTTAATTTAATTCTTAACTATCTACTTTTTAATTATATAAACATAAATTAGCATAACTTATAAAAAATAATCAGAAATATAATAAAATAATTAATTATTTTAAAAGGAATTACATAACAATATGTTTATATTTTCATTAAAATAGCTTAATAATAATCTATTTTTCATATTTTTTTAATAAAATATTTAACAAACATATATTTAAGTAATTTATCAATAATTTTCCTTATGTTAGTATAACAATAATGAACTGTTAAATCTTAGGAGAAATATAATGACATTTGCACAAAAAATGAAAATGCAAGCTAAAAATGCTCAAAAAAAATTAGTCCTTCCTGAAGGATGTGAAGAAAGAACATTAAAAGCTGCACAAAAAGTAATGGAAGAAAATTTAGCACAATCTGTTACTCTATTAGGAAAAGTTGATGAAATTAAAGCTAAAGCTCAAGAACTTGGAGTAGATTTATCTTCTCTTACTCTTTTAGATCCTGAACAATCAGAAAAAAGAGAATCTTATGCTAAGGAATACTATGAACTTAGAAAGAAAAAGGGAATGACTGAAGAAGAAGCTTACGCACAAATTGTTGATCCATTAAAATGGGGTGCTATGATGGCTAGATTAAAAGATGCAGATGCTATGGTAGCAGGAGCTTTAAACACAACTGGAGATGTTTTAAGAGCTTGTTTTACTATCATTAAGTGTAAACCTGGAATTCAAAGTGCTTCTAGTTGTTTTGTTATGGCAACAGATAAAACAGAATTAGGTGCTAATGGATCTTTCATCTTTGGAGACTGTGCAACAATTCCTAACCCTACTGCTGAACAACTTGCTTCAATTGCCGAAGCTTCTGCAGAATCTTGTAAAACATTCTTAGATGCTGAACCAAAAGTTGCTCTTCTTTCTTATTCAACAAAAGGCTCTGCAAGTGGTGATTTAGTTGATAAAGTTCAACAAGCTACTCAAATGATTAAAGAAAAATGCCCTAATTTAGCTGTCGATGGAGAACTTCAACTTGATGCTGCAATTATTGAATCCGTAGGTAAGTTTAAAGCAAAAGGTTCTAATGTAGCTGGATTTGCTAATACTTTAATTTTCCCAGATTTACAAGCTGGAAATATTGGTTATAAACTTGTTCAACGTTTAGCGGGGGCTGAAGCTTATGGCCCGATTCTTCAAGGTTTTGCAAGACCTGTTTCTGATTTATCAAGAGGTTGTAGCGTAGAAGACATTGTTGTTACAAGCGCAATTACTTTAGCTCAAGCTGCTTCTTTAAATTAATATAATAAAACGAACAAGAAAAAGGGGACTATACTTAAAAAGTAAATGTCCCCTATTTTTTTGTTTAATTAATGTAATACACAAAACTTATGCTTTCTTTTTTTTAATCAAACAAATTTGTATCAATCAGAAAAACTCATTAAATTAAAGCATTTTTAAACAACTGCCATTATAAATGTTGGCACAACAATTAACAAAGCTGCTAGCAAGGTTATAATTTTTCTCACTATAGTCTCCTAATTCTTTTATATCTTTAAAATAAGCATCTATAGTATATATAAAAACAAAAGCTTTGACAATAGTTTTGTATCATTTTTTTTTAAACTAAAATAATGAATAAATATTAGTACTTAATTCATTACTATATAACTATTTAAGTGGTGTGTTAGCTTTGACATAAGCTAAAAATAATTATTATTTTATTAAGCTAATTTCAGTTGCAATTTTTACAAATTCAGGAATAGTTAACTTTTCAGCTCTTGCTTGAAGATTTATGCCAGTATTTTCAATAGCCTTTATCAAAGAATCCTTATCATATAACTTTCCACAATTACCACTTACAATATTATTTTTTATTGTTTTTCTTCTTTTAGCAAAAAGATCCCTAACCAACATAATAAAAATATCTCTAATCTCATCATTTACTAAAGAAGTTTTTCTTTTGTTCATAACAATAACACTACTAACTACATTAGGTGCAGGATAAAAGGATTGGTTATTTATATCCAATACAATTGATAAATCATAATCAATCTGAGCTAAAACAGAGAAGGATGAATATAATTTTGAACCACTGTCTGCACAAAGTCTTTGTGCAACTTCTTTTTGTAGCGTAAAAACCATTTTTTTGGGATGACATTTATTTTCTAACAATTTAGCTATACAAACACTTCCAACATTATAAGGAAGATTACCACAAATTACTTCTGGGGCACCTTCTTCATTAAAAGTTTTTAGAGTAGTTTTTAATGCATCACCTTCTATTAATCTAAATTCTGCCTCATCAGCAAAAGCTTCATTTGCTAATATTCTACAAAATCCATGATCTATTTCAAAAGCAGTTAGTTTAACTTTTTCTTCTAGAATTAATGAAGTAATAGCACCAATTCCAGGACCAATTTCCCAAACACTCATATCTTTTGAAAGTTCCATAAAATTTACAATACGTTTTCTAACATCTTTAGATAGTAAAAAATTCTGCCCAAATTTTTTACTCATGGCTAAATCTTTAATCTCTAATAAATCCATAATTGCATTTATACTTTCATAAGGGAAATTCCAACTCATTTTGCTTGTAGCTCCTAAATTTAAAACTGTGTGTAGCATACAGATACACCGCTACTGTGGTCAATACTATAAAGGCAAAGATGAGGTAGCCTTTTGTATTAATTAAGATATTAGGCAATTTATCATTTAGATAACTACCTTTAGAAAATATAAAGGTAATTATTTTTTCAATTGTTCTGATAATTTTATGCAAATAAAAATTTACTTCTTTTATTATATTTATAATTAATAAGAATATTGCTCCAATAATACTTAATTCAATTTTATGTATTATATAAAAAAGTAAATCTATGGTTATAGAATTAATAAGCAAAATTAAAGATAAAAACATTTCACTTGTTACAAAAATAGTAACTAAAGGAGAAAGAAATATTGATAATATACACCATTTACCTCCTAAGGAAAGAGACAAGGGATATGTAACTAAAATTGCAAAAACAGTAGTTAAAATTGAAGAAAATATTTTACTTTTTATTTTAAAAATAGAACTATAGAAAAATATAGCACATAAAGCTCCATAACTAAAAAGACACCCCGCACTTCGAAAGGTATAAGGAAATATAACAGCCTGTATAATTGCACAAATCAATAATACAATTTCGCTTTTTAAGTCACTTTTTATATTTATTTTATTTAATAAATACATTATTAGACTTCGAATCAGACTTGGAATTGGGCCAGTAATATAAATAAAACAAAAAATTAGAACAATAGAAAATAAATTTGCTTTCTTTTTTGAAAAAACAACTAATAATAAATTAGTAAAGAAAATAGTTATTATTGATAAATGCATGCCAGAGAGAGCAAGTAAATGTGCACAACCAAGATTTAATGCATAATCTTTAAATACAAATCCTTCTTGATCACATCTACCAAGTAACAACATTCTTGCTAATGGGCAGTGGATATAAGCTTTAATTTTCTTTAATAAATATATCCTATTATCTCTAATCTTAAAGATAAATTTATTAAGTATAGAATTATAATTATTATTTTTATCTAAAACATTAATATCCTTAGCTCTATAAATATTTATTTCTTTATCATATTCAACTTGTGCACGGATGGGAGTAAATACTAATAAATCAAAATCTTTATTAAATAAAATTGGAATTTGACCTTTAATAGAAATGCTACTTTTATCTTTTAAATACCCTTTATTACAATTTAGCACAAAATAATAAGAATCAGATTTAGTTTTACTTTGATCCTTTACAACATATCCTTCTAATTCACTTATTTTAGATGAATCAAATCCTGCATTAAATACATAGTTTGAATTTAAATTAACAGATAATAAATAAAAAATAAAAATAACACCAATTATTAGATGATAAACATATTTTGTACTTAACACATTCACTAAAGATGAAATGAAAAAACAGAATGATAGAAATAATATTGGCTTGTATAGTATTAATTTATCATTATAACTTAAGTAAAAAATAATAATTATTGATAATAATATAGAATACCTAATTAAGGATTGTACAAAAAAAAAGTAATTAGCTTGTTTGATATTTTTCATCAATACTACTAATTACTTTTTATTATTATTTGCCTTTATTTATTCTCTAACACAATTAATAAAGTCAAAATTAATAGAGAGAATTTATCTTCTTTTCCAAATTCGATTAATTTTGAGCTTACAGCTTCATTCTTAATTCCAGAATCTCTTACCTTAACAACTTTGTTATATAAATATTTAAATTTATCATTAAATAACATTTTCTTTTTTAACATAGTTATAAAATTATCTAAATAAAGATTTTCTTCTTCAATAAAATCTATTTTTTTAAGTTCACCTTCAACCAAACATAAGGCATCAGCTATATCTAAATTATCTGTAGATTTTATATCATAAATATATTCTTCAATTTTTTTAAGTAAATTAATTTCCTTATATTCAGCTGTGTTAACATGCCTTTTTATTTCTAATTTCTTTTTATTTGCAATCGAGCTTTTTGTATCTCCTTTTGTAAAGAAATACCAAACAAATATTGCAAAAGCTATACTTCCAAAAAGTTCATCAAAAACAGGAATAGGGTCTCTTATTACAAGAGATAAGAAAAAATACATAACAAAAAATGCTAGAGTTGAAATAAATAATCTTGGATAATACCTCTTTTCTTGTATCCAAAGATTCACACTAGTATCAATTTCATTAAAAGATTCCTGAGAAATATAATCATTATCTTCTTGAGTTAATGTATTAGAACTAAGAATTGTAATATCTTCTTCACTATCTAAATCCCCTATTTCTTTATTTTTAGAAAAAGGATTTAATAATATTGGCTTTAAGCTTTTTAAATAATAAAAGTACACCACTATCTTTGCCTCCATATGTTTATAATATAATACATATTGACAATATTTAAAGATAAAAGTGTACTTTTTTATATTTTGTTAAAGCGATGCTTTAAAATTTTGGATGATTTCTTCTAATTTTGGTAATAAAATATTTTTTTCACCCGATAAAAATACATAGTATTTAATCTTTGGTTCTGTGCCACTAGGTCTTACAATTAGTTTTTCTCCTGACTCAAAATTAATAATAACAACATCAGCTTTTGGAAAATCTTGTCCATCTTTTAATAAATCTTGAACATTCTTAATCTTTCTATCAACAAGAATATCACCAACTTTAAGATTATGGAAAGATTCCATTATTCTATCCATCTCAGCTTTTCCACTAGCACCTTCATAATCTCTAGCAAACACAATTTCAGTACTATAACCATACTTATCATAAATTGCATCCAATCTATCTTGAAGGGTTAGTCCTTTACTTGCAAGATAACACATCATTTCAACAGCAAGCACACTAGAAGAAACTGCATCTTTATCTCTTACACTTGGGACACTCAAAAAACCATAACTTTCTTCACATCCAAATAAGAAATATTTATCTTTAGAATTTTCTAAATTTTTTATTTGTTCAGCAATATATTTAAATCCAGTTAAAACATCTTTTGATTCTCCACCATTGGCTTCAGTTATCTTTTTAACTAAATCTGTTGTAACAAGACTTTTTGCAACAAATGGAATACCTTCTCTTTTTTGTTCAATGCTAGTTTCTAATAAATAATCACACAATAAAGTCGCAATTTGGTTTCCACTTAATAATTGATATTCACTTTTTTCTTTATTTTTAGGAATAGCAACACCTAATCTATCAGCATCAGGATCAGTTCCTAATACAATATCAGCTTTTTCTTTTATTGCTAATTCAATTACTTTTTCCATGGCTTGAGCACTTTCAGGATTAGGTAATTTTACTGTAGGGAAATTTCCATCAGGAAGTTCCTGCTCTTTTACTACAACAGTATTTATGCCTAATTTATTTAACATATGTCTTACTGGAATATTTCCTGAACCATGAAGAGGCGTATATGCAACTGTTATACTTGAATTTTTTACTAATTCTTTTCTTCTTATTGAAGAGATAACCATATCATAATAGCTATTATCGACACTCTCATCTACACTTAATAAGAACCCACTTTTTCTAGCTTCAACTTCATCAATTTCTTTAATATCAGAAAAAACAACATTATTTGCTTTTTTTGCTATTTCAATATCATGTGGAGGTGTTACTTGTCCACCATCTGACCAATAAACTTTATAACCATTATACTTACTTGGATTATGTGATGCAGTAATTACAATTCCTGCACTCGCTTTCAACTCTCTTAATGCAAAAGACAACATTGGTACAGGTCTTAAAGAATCATACAAATAAACTTTTACTTTATTTGCAGCTAACACAATAGCAGCGGCATTTGCAAAATCATAACTATAATTTCTAGAATCATAGGCTATTGCTATTGAAGGATTATCAACATTTTCAACCAAATAGGAGGCCAACCCTTGTGAAACTTTTTTTACCATAAAAGTATTCATTCTATTTGTTCCACCACCAATTACACCCCGCATTCCAGCTGTTCCAAAAGCTAAGGCAGTATAAAATCGATCATACAAAGAGTCAAAATTGTCATTTAACAAATCATTTTTAACCTCTTCTTTAAAAACTTCATTTTTTTCAGAAGCTACATATTCTTCAGCTCTTTTAAGAATTTCATTTCTATCTATTTGCATTTAGGTACTCCCTTAGTTCTTCAACTGTATCAGCTGTTGGAACTTTAAATTTTAATAATTCTTCTTTATCTCGATATCCCCAAGTTACAAGTAATACCTGAGAATTAGCATTCATTGCTGTTTTATAATCTACTTCACTATCACCAACATATAAAACATTTTTTTCACTAATATTTAATTGTTTACAAAATTCTAACACTCTTGTTTTATTTGGCTTTAATATTTTATCTTTTTCTCCACAAATATAATCAAAGTTAATATCTTTGAATAATTCCGGAACAATTTGTTTTACAATTGCATCTTCTTTATTTGATAGTATACCAAAAGGTAATGATAAATTTTTTAAAAAATCATTTATTTTTTCATAAGTATAACAATATTTAGTTGGATTATTTTTATAATACTTATGCAATTCTAATAAAGCTTGATCTATCTCTTCTTCATCACATTTATAATCCATCTTTTTAAAACTATCTTTAATTGCATTTCTTAAGCCATTTCCTACAATTTCTCTACAGACCTCAATTGAAATAGGACTTAAACCCCTATTCATCAATGGAACGTTTATAGAAGCTCTAATATCTTCTAATGTATATAATAATGTTCCATCCAAATCAAATAATACAGCTTTTATTGGTTCTTTTATCATATCAATAATTATTAACAACTACTCTTAAATAATCAACTAGACTTTTGACAATTATGTGAAAAAACTCTATTGTTTAATTTATGAATATAATAAGCATAAAATCGGGTAAAGAAAAACAAATTAAAAACCATCACCCTTGGGTTTTTTCAGGAGCAATCGAAAATATTGATTGCCAATCACCATGTATATGTAATGTAGTTGACTATAATAACAATTTTATTGCACAAGGATATTATGATAAGTTATCACATATTCCTATTCACTTACTCAGTTGGAATAAAAATGATGTAATTGATAATTCTTGGTGGCAAAACAAAGTAAAAGAAGCAATTTTAAGACGCAAAGAAATTATGATTAATACTAATAATACTAATGCTTTCCGTTTAATCTTTTCAGAAGCAGATTTCATCCCTGGAATTGTTGCTGATTACTATAATGGACTAATTAGAGTAATTATAAGCTCAAGAATTGCATTTGAAATAAAAGACATTGTAGTTGAAACTTTATATAAGATATTAAAACCAAATTTAGTAATCATTAACACTGATGTTAACTTTTGTGGTGTCGAAGGACTAAAAGAAGTAACTCTATATTACAATGAAACAGGATATTTCACACCTGATTCAAAATTTGAACCTATTCAATTTAAAGAAGAAGGTCTTCTTTACGAAATTATCCCCGGAACTGGACAAAAGAGTGGATTCTTTTGTGATCAAAGAGATAATAGAGTAAAAATAGAAAAATATTGTAATAATAAAGTAGTATTAGATGGATGTTCTTATACTGGAGGATTTACTCTTCATGCATTAAAAGCTAATGCAAAAAGTGTAGATGCCTTTGATTCTTCAAATACTGCATTAAAATCATTATTAAAAAATATTCATATTAATATTAATAATAATGTACTAGATTCTTCTGCTAGAGATAAAGTTAATACTAAAGTATGTAATATTTTTGAAGAAATGAGAAATATTGAAAAAGATTACTATGACTTAATGATTTTAGACCCTCCAAAATTAGCAAAAAGAAAGAGTCAAATAGATAATGCTTCAAGAGCTTATAAAGACTTAAATAGACTTGCCATGGAGAAAATCAAGAATAATGGAATTATTGTTACATTCTCCTGCTCTGGTGGTATTTCTTTAGAAACTTTTAAAACTATCCTTTCTTGGGCAGCTATTGATAATAATATTGAAATTCAAATTCTTGAAACATTAACTGCTGCTGCAGATCATCCAAGCAGAATTTCATTTCCTGAAAGTGATTACCTTTGTGGTTATATCATAAAAGTAATTAAGTAAAGTAATTTTATAATCATATATTATATAAAATATAAGCTCATTCTTTTTATTATTAAATTGAATGAGCTTTTTTATTTTTCAAAAGTTTCTACACAAGAGGAAACACTATTGTCCCTTTTTTATTAAAATGTTAGGCTTATTTCGTAAATAAAAGTGATTTTACTTTACAAGCGAAATTCTATCAATTATAATTTAACTATGACAAACAAAGAAAAGAAGCAAAAAGCATTA
>RZYO01000072.1 GCA_009930325.1 Spirochaetia bacterium
AGTAGTTAATTCATTATAACATAAGAGGTTATTTTTTTCTATAGATTTTACTAAACATTTGTTAATATGTTTAACTTTTTAATCTATACGGATTCAGGTCTTAGATTTTTTTTTGAATTAATCAATAGTATTTTCTTCAACTGAAAAATTAAATTAAATATTAGTTATTTTGAAACAGCTTTCATATTATTTATATGAAAGTTTTCTTTCTTAAGTGATAGCATGAATATAAATTATTCTTGTATGTGTTTATTGATCCAAGTTGTCAATATTTGAGAATTTGATATCATATTTTAATGCTGAAGAATAATTTTCAGTTTCTTCTTCGTTATTATAGGGTGTTTTTATTAAACTGTTATATAATAAAAAGATATTTGTTTTCCCTTGTTTAGGAGCTTCCTAAAGGCAAAAGAATTATTTATATAAAATTCTTTTTTTGATAGTTCGATACTTTTTCTATATCAAAAAAAATTCTTTAAATAATTTTCATAACTTTGAAATCACAGTTAATAAAAACCATAATAATTGAGAAGGCTTACAACTTGACTAAAATATTTCTGATGATTCTTATCAAAAAGATCTATTTAATTTTCATTATAAAAGCAAAAGAAATTTGATAGATTTTATTTAATTTAGAGTAAAATAATTTATTGTTAAGCTTTATACATTAAATCGCTCTTTTTATATAAAGAGGTTAAAACATTATGAGTTTTTGATAGAGTTAATATAAAAGTTGAGCCTTTGTTCTCTTTACTTTTAACTTCTATACTACCTGAATGTAAGAGTGCTATATGTTTTACTATTGAAAGTCCTAATCCTGTTCCACCACTATCCCGAGATCTATTTTTGTCAACTCGATAAAATCTTTCAAAAATTCTATTTATATCTGATTCAGGTATTCCAATTCCATAATCTTTTATTTTAATTATTATTTCATATTTTTTTTCACTAATTTTTATTTCAACTTTACTATTATCAGGGCTGTAATTAATAGCATTAACTACTAGATTTATAATAGCTTGTTTCAAAAGGCCTTCATTACAATATACCATAAGATCATTAATTATATTCTTTTTGATTATTATATTTTTTTTATCTGCCAAAGGTTTAGTAGTTTTTATCACGCTATCAATTATAGAGACAATAGGAATTTCTTGCATAATAGGTTTGCTTTTTTCTTTTTCTAAAGAGGATAGAAGTAATAAATCTTCTATAATAGCTTTCATGTTTTTGTAATTTAGATATATATCTTGATAAAACTCTATAGCTTTTTCTTTGTCTAAATCGTTGTTAAGTAGAAGTTCTGTAAACCCGCCAATTGATGTTAAAGGTGTTTTTAATTCATGAGAGACATTACTAACAAAGTCCTTTCTTATATTTTCAAGTCTGTGAACTTCTGTAGTATCATTTATAGTTAAAAGAATTCCTTCACAATTATCATTTTGTATCATTGCTGTGATACGAATTTTAAGATTTTTTTCTTTTCCTTTTCCATAAATATGAGCCATTTCTGCTGTATAATTATCATAAAAACAAAGTTCGATTTCGCTTTTTTCAAAATTGTTTAAAGCATCATTTATTTGATTATTTAAATCAATATCACTAATAATATCTCTTAGCACCATATTCTTTTTTATAGCTTTGCCTAAAATAGAGACTGTAGCTTTATTGCAAAGAACTATTTCTTTTTTATTGTTTAAAAAGATAACTCCTTCTTGTAGTGTTTGTAGAACAAGAGCATATTCATTTTTCTCTCTTTCTAGATTTTTAATAATTTTTTGAAGTTCTTGAGCCATAGAATTCATTGTTTCAGAAAGATCTTTTATTTCTGAAGGGGAAGTTATCTGTGTTCTAACATCTAATTCACCTTTCGCATAGCCTTTACTTACTTCAACTAATGATTCAATAGGAATAAATAGATATCTTAAAATAAAAAATAAGGCGATACTTAATAATAATATTATTATAAGAATTATAGGAATTATTTTTGATATAAATGTCGAATTTAAGAATGAAAAATTGGATATAGGTGCAGCTACTCTTATGTATAAATCCTTATTATTTGATTTAATTGCACAATAGAGAGTTTCAACTTTTGTGGTTTTACTATTTCTATAGCTAAATCCGATATTATCAATTTTTGCAGCTTTTATTTCTTCTCTATAGAAATGGTTATCCATTAAGTTAATATCTTTTTCGCTATCAAATACGACTTCTCCATCAAGATTAATTACAGTTACTCTAAATTGATTAATTTGTGAAAAAGTGAGTAGATTATTATAATCTAAAGATTGAGAACTATCTAAATAAAGTGCTGCTTTCTCTAAATTATCTTTTTCTTGATTTGTAATAATTGAAGTAAATACACTTCTCGCTGTAAATAAAGAAGCAAATAAAATTAATAGAATTGAAGAAAATAGTAAAAGAGCTACTTGTTTCTTAAATTTCAACTTTTTACTCCTGAATATTTATAGCCTACACCCCAAACTGTTTTAATTCTATCTCCATATTGGTTAAGTTTTTTTCTAAGAGATACAATTTGAACATCAATTGCTCTTTCAGTTACAGGATAATCAGAACCTTTAATTTTGTTAATTAATTTTTCTCTTGAATAAACTTTCTCAGGATTTTCAATTAAGAGTGCTAGTAAATTAAATTCTGTTGCTGTAAGGACAATTGGAATCTCATCAATAAGACATAGTCTTTTTGACATATCTATATATATCCCAATATCACTTATAGTTGTAATTTCTTCATTCTTTAATTTTCTATCAAGTAATCTAAGTGCAGCTTTTACTTTAGCAGATAAAACTTTAGGACTAAAAGGTTTTGCTAAATAATCATCAGCACCAAGCTCAATTGCAGAGATAATATCACTATCATCACTTTTTGCAGAAGTAATAATTATTGGAGTTTTAATATCTAGTTTGTATCTTGCAATTTTCAATATTTCAAAACCATTAACTAAAGGAAGCATTAAGTCTAAAATAATACAAGCATATGAAATTTTACTGATAGTATCTAAAGCTGTTTGTCCATCATAAACGCAAGTAATATCAAATCCTTCAGATTGCAAATGAAAACTAAGGAGTTTTGAAATACTTTTATCATCTTCAATTATTAATATTTTGTTATTCATAGATTAATATTAGTCATGTATGGTTTTACTTTGCAATAGTTTGTGCTTTAATTAACAAAATTTTAACAATTCATTTCATTTTTTTAATTGAAAAAATAGGAAGACTGTTTTGCAACAAAAAATATTATCTTTTCTATTTAATATTAATAATCAGTAAAAATAAATAAATTTTGAAAGTATTTTATATAAAATTTTTTACATTATATAACAATTTTGTTAAATTTAATGTGATTGTATCTTTTATTTTTAAAATGTTGTAAATTGAAATTTAAGTAAATACAACAAAAATGGCATAAAATAGTTAGTTTTAGAATATTTTGCAACAAAACTAATAATTTTTTAATATTTATGTTGTATTAGTGTTGCATAAGTTTGTTGTTTTTTATATTGTACTCCTATAACGAGAGGTATTTACAATTATGATAAACAAAGTTGCAATACTGATGGGTAGTCTAAGTGACATTGATAAAGTAAAAGGAGCTTTTACAATATTAAAGGAACTACAAATTCCTTATGATGTGAAAGTGTTAAGTGCACATAGAACAACTGTTGAAACACTAGATTTTGCTTTAAGTGCTCATGAAAAATATAGTGTTATAATTTGTGCTGCTGGTATGGCTGCGCATTTAGCTGGGATAGTTGCAGCCAATACATTATTACCTGTTATTGCAATTCCAATATCATCTACTTTAAATGGACTTGATGCATTACTCTCTAGTGTACAAATGCCAAGTGGGATTCCTGTGGCCACCGTGGCAATAGATGGGAGCAAAAATGCTGCTCTCCTTAGTGCTCAGATAATTGCGTTAGATAACGATGAGGTTTTATCACGTCTAATTGCTTTTAGAAAACAAAATAAAAAATCTTCATTAGAAGCAAATGATAAATTAAAAGAAATCCTGTAATCAAATTGCGGGATTTTTTTATTGGAGAAAACATAATGGAAAAAGTGAAGTTAATGTATCAAGGTAAGGCAAAGAAAGTCTATCAAACTGAAGATGAAAATTTATGTATTGTTGATTATACAGATTCAGCTACAGCTTTCAATGGAGTAAAAAAAGGCACAATAACAAATAAAGGTGCAATTAATAATCAACTTAGCAATTATTTTATGAAGGAATTAGAAGAGCAAGGAATTCCTACTCACTTTGTAGAACAAATTAGTGAAAGAGAAACAATAGTTAAAAAATTAAAAATTATACCATTAGAAGTAATAGTTAGAAATATTGTTGCTGGTTCCTTATCTAAAAGATTAGGTATTGAAGAGGGTTTTGAACTAAAAAATCCAATTATTGAATTTTGTTATAAAGAAGATAGTTTAAATGATCCAATGCTTAATATTTCTCATATAACTACTTTAGAAATTGCAACAAAAGAGGAAATTGACTTATTAACAGATTATAGTTTAAAGATAAATGATTTTATTAAAAAAGAACTATTAGATAAAGGAATTATTTTAGTAGATTTTAAATTAGAATTTGGTAAAGATTCAGATAATAAAATTTATTTAGCTGATGAAATTTCTCCTGATACTTGTCGCTTCTGGGATTCAGAAACTAGAAAAAAATTAGATAAAGATAGATTTAGAAGAGATTTGGGTCAAGTCGAAGATGCATATCAAGAAGTAATTTCTAGGATTATTAATAAATAATGTTTAATAAAATTAAAGAAGAATGTGGTGTTTTTGCAATAAGTGAAGCTGAAGATGATCTTGATATTGTAAATACCAGTTACCTTGCGCTCTATGCTTTACAGCATAGAGGTCAAGAAGGTTGTGGTATTTGTGTAAATAATAAAAACTCTTTAGCTCTTTACAAAGATATTGGTTTAGTAAGTGAGGTATTTACCAAAAGAAATTTAGATAAACTTCCAAAAACCTCTATAGCAATAGCACATGTTAGATATGGTACTACCGGTGATAATAATAGAGCCAATGTTCAACCTCTTGTTGTTAATCATAAAGAAGGTAAGATGGCTTTAGCTCATAATGGGAATTTAGTTAATGACCATACCCTTCGTGATAAATTAGAATCAAAAGGTCTAATTTTCCAAACAACTAGTGATAGTGAAGTAATTGCATATTTAATTACTAAAAACAGATTAAAAAGTTCTTCTATTGAAGAAGCTATCGAAAAAACTATGTATGAAATAAAAGGGGCTTATTCTCTTGTGATAATGACTCCTTATAAACTAATAGTTGCACGAGATCCAAGAGGGTTTAGGCCTTTAGTAATGGGTAAATTAAAAGATAGATATGTCTTTGCAAGTGAGACTTGTGCTTTTGATGCAATAAATGCTTCGTATATAAGAAGTGTTGCTCCTGGTGAAATAATCAGTATAAATAAAGGTCAATTAAAATCAATAAAAACACACTGTAATAAATATAAGAGAAGCTTGTGTGTTTTTGAATTATTATATTTTAGTAGACCAGATAGTAAAATTGATGATATTGATGTGCTTGATGCAAGACTTAAAGCTGGGGAGTTTTTATATACTGAAAATAAAATAGAGGCTGATGTTGTTATTGGAGTTCCTGATTCTGGTATTTTATCAGCTATAGGATATTCTAGAGCTAGTGGAATAAATTATGGTGTTGGTTTAATTAAAAATAAATATATTGGTAGAACATTTATTCAGCCAAAACAAGCACAAAGAGATTCTTCAGTTCAAATAAAATTAAATGTTGTTAAATCCGTTATTGAAGGCAAAAGAGTTGTATTAATTGACGATTCAATTGTTAGGGGAACTACAAGTATTCGAATTGTAAAATTATTAAGAGATGCTGGAGCAAAAGAAGTTCATTTTAGGTCTTCAGCTCCAATGTTCTTAAATCCTTGTTATTTTGGAACTGATATTGATAGCAAAGAAAATTTATTTGCATGTAAACATACAAAAGAAGAGATGAAAGATATTTTAAATGTTGATTCTCTTGAGTTTTTAAGTGTCGAAAATGTAGTTAAATTATCAAAAGAGAATATTGGATATTGTACAGCCTGTTTTAGTGGTAACTATCCAATAAAACCAAAAACTGAAAGAAGTAAATCTCACTTAGAGCAATGAGGAAATTATGAAAACTAATGAAATGTATAAAGAAGCTGGTGTAAATTTAGATGCTGGATATGAAAGTGTAAAACTAATAAAAGAAAGAGTAAAAAAAACATATAATCAAAATGTCTTGAGTTCTTTAGGTGGTTTTGCTTCTTTGTATAAACTGGATCTTAATGATATAAAAGAACCTATTTTAGTAAGTGGAACAGATGGTGTTGGGACAAAATTAAAATTAGCTTTTTTAGCAGATAAGTTTGATACAATTGGTATAGACTGTGTTGCAATGTGTGTAAATGATATTGTATGTACTGGTGCAAAACCTTTATTTTTTCTTGATTATATTGCTGTGGGTAAAAACAATCCAATACAAATAGAAAGTATTGTAAAAGGTATGTGTGATGGATGTATAGAAGCAGATTGTAGTTTAGTTGGTGGAGAAACTGCTGAAATGCCGGGCTTTTATAAAGTTGGTGAATTCGATGTAGCTGGTTTTGCGACAGGAGTTGTTGATAAAGATAGAATAATTGATGGTAAAAATATTAAAGAGGGTGATTTAATTATTGCAATCCCTTCTTCAGGAGTCCATTCAAATGGATTTTCATTGATTAGAAAAATATTTCATACAAAAGAATCTTTATTTAAAGTGTATGAGAATTTAGATTCTCCTATTATAGATTATTTATTAAAGCCAACTAGAATTTATGTAAAAGAGATTCTTAATTTATTAAAATATATTGATATTAAAGGGATTTCTCACATAACAGGTGGCGGTTTTTATGAAAATATTCCAAGGTCTATAAAAGATGGTTTTTGTGCAAAAATTTATAAAGATAAAATAATTATTCCTCAAGTATTTAAAACAATTCAAAAAGAAGGCAATTTAGATGAAGAGACAATGTTCAATACTTTTAATCAGGGTGTGGGACTAACTTTGATAATTGATAAGAAATATAAAGATATTGTTCAAAAGAATATTGAAGATAGTTATGTGATTGGTGAAATTGTCTGCGGTGAGGGAAAACTAATTTTATGTTAAAGGTTGCAATATTAGTATCAGGCTCTGGAACTAATTTGAGAGCTATATTAAAAGAAAAAGCTTTAGGTAATCTTGAAAAAGCACAAATATCTTGTGTAATTAGTAATAATCAAAATGCATATGCTCTGTCAATTGCAAAACAATATAATGTTAAAACTCATTATATTGAATATAATAAAACAGATTTCGAAAAAAACTTATTATTAACATTAAAAAATGAAAAAATAGATTTAGTTGTGTTAGCAGGTTTTATAAAAATCCTTTCACCTTCTTTCTTTCTTTCATATAATAAACCAATAATTAATGTACATCCTTCCTTAATTCCAAGTTTTTGTGGAAAAGGTTATTATGGATTAAAAGTACATCAAGCAGCGCTTGATAAAGGTGTTAAAGTAAGTGGAGCTACAGTTCATTATGTAAATGATATTCCAGATGGAGGGAAAATTATTTTACAAAAGGCTGTTGAAGTAAGAGATGATGATGATGCTCAAACTCTTCAAAAAAGAATAATGGAAGAGGCAGAATGGGTGTTATTACCTCAAGCAATTGATTTATTATCAAAGGGAGTTTTATGATTAATATTTTAGATTATTTTTCAAATTTAGATTATCCAGGTAGAAATATTACTGTTGGTAAAATGAATGATGGAGCTATCTTTTTCTGTTATGGGATTATGGGGAGAAGTGAGCATTCAAAAAATAGAATTTTTGTTAAAGAAAGAAATATTGTAAAAACAAAAGCATATAATGAGGCTTTATTAAAAGATCCTTCATTGATTATATATAATGCTGTTATTCCAATTAAGAATGGTTATATTGTTACAAATGGCGATCAAAGTGACACTGTTTTAGAATATTTAAATAGAAAAAAAACATTTGAAGATGCTTTGAGAACTAGAGCATTTGAAAATGATGCTCCAAATTATACTCCAAGAATAAGTGCTTTACTTAAATTTAAAGAAGATGATTTAAAAAAAGTTGAATTTTCAATTTTGAAAAGAGGTGATTTTGGTGGTGTAAGACGCTTTTTTTATGATTATGAAAAAATAGAACCAAATACCGCATTTGTTATAAATACTTACAGTGAAAATACTAATCCATTAAAACCTTTTGTTGGAGAACCTATTGAAGTTTCAATACCAAAAATTACAGATATAAATGAATTAACAAATATTATTTTTGATTCACAAAACATTGATAATAGAATTTCATTATATGGTTTAAAATATAAGAAAAATGCTAGTGAAGATATTATTATAAATACAAATAAGGATAATTAAAAATGGATACTATTAAATTAAAATATGGATGTAATCCTCATCAAAAAAATGCTCAAATTTACTGTGATAAATTACCAATTAAAGTTCTTAATGGAAATCCTGGATATATTAATCTTATGGATGCTTTAAATAGTTATCAATTAGTTAGAGAATTAGATATTTCCTTAAACTTACCTGCAGCAGCATCTTTTAAGCATGTAAGTCCAGCAGGGGCTGCAGTTTATTATCCTTTAAATGATGATGAAAAGAAAATGTATTTTGTAAAGGACGAGCTAAGTGAATTAGCTGTTGCATATACAAGAAGTCGAGGAGCAGATAGACTTTCTTCTTTTGGTGATTTTGTTGCTTTATCAAGAGAATGTGATGAAAGTACCGCAAGATGCATTAATAAAGAAGTCTCTGATGGTGTTATTGCCCCTTCTTATAGTGAAAAAGCCTTAGAAATATTAAAGAAAAAAAGAAAAGGTTCTTATACTGTTATTCAAATAGATAAAGAATATATTGCTCCTAAAAATGAAAAAAGAGAGATTTTTGGTATTACTTTTGAAATGGATAGAAATGATGTTATTTTTGATAAATCTTATTTAGAAAATATAGTAACGGAAAAAAAAGAGTTTCCTAAAAGTGCAATAATTGATTTAATTGTTGCTACCATTGCTGTTAAATATACTCAATCTAATTCAGTCTGTTACTCATATAGAGGGCAAACAATAGGCGTCGGTGCAGGTGGGCAAAGTAGAATCCATTGTACTCGTTTAGCCGCCGAAAAAAGTGATAGATGGTTGCTTAGAATGCATCCTAAAGTATTAAATCTTCCATTTAAAGAAAAATTATCTAGAAACACTAAAGATAATGTTATTGAACAATATTTAAATGAAAAAAGAGAAATAGATTTATTTAATGAAGAAACCTTAAATTTATATTTTGATGGTAAAGTTGAAGTTTTAAGTGAAAAAGAAAAAGAAGAATATTTAAAAAATATTAATTCAATTTGTTTATCATCTGATGCTTTCTTCCCTTTTGAAGATAATATTTACAGAGCAAAAAGAAGCGGGGTAAATTATATTGTTCAACCGGGAGGCTCAATTAGGGATGAAGAAGTTATAAAAGCTTGTAATGATTTAGGTATTGTTATGGCTTTTAGTAATTTAAGATTATTCCATCACTAGGAGTTTTAGGGTGAATATTTTAATTGTAGGCGGTGGTGGTAGAGAAGATGCCATAATTTGTAAATTATTGGAAAATAAAACTATTGATAAAATATTTGCCCTACCTGGCCCTGGGGTAAAAAGAGATAGAGTTGTTAATGTTGATATTCAAGTAACAGAATTCGATAAAATAATTGAATTCTGTAAATCTAATATTATTGATTTTGCTATAGTTTCTCCTGATGATCCTTTAGTATTAGGGTTAGTAGATGAAATTCAAAAATTAAACATATTAACCTTTGGTCCCAATAAAAGAGCTGCTATTATTGAAGGGAGCAAAAGTTTCTCAAAAGAATTAATGAGAAAGTATGATATTCCAACAGCGGCATATATGGTATTTGAAGATAGTAAAAAAGCTATAAACTACCTAGATCAATGCTCTTTCCCTGTTGTTATAAAAGCTGATGGTTTAGCACTTGGAAAAGGTGTTGTTATTTGTGAAACAAAATTAATGGCTGTTGATACAATTATTGATTTTATAGATAATAAAAAATTTAATTCAAGCAGTTCAAAAATAATTATTGAAGAATTTCTAACTGGATATGAGGTTTCTATTTTAGCTTTTTGTGATGGAAAAACTTTGAAACCTTTAGTCTCATCAATGGATCATAAAAGAATATATGATAATGATGAGGGCCTTAATACTGGAGGCATGGGAGTTGTTGCTCCAAATCCTTATTATACAAAAGATGTAGAACAATATTGTTGGGATAATATTTTTATTAAAACAATAAATGCTATGAAATCAGAAAATAGAGAATTTCGAGGTTGTCTATATTTTGGTTTAATTGTTGAAGATAAAAAAGCAAAAGTAATAGAATATAATTGTCGATTTGGGGATCCTGAAACTCAAGCTGTTTTACCTTTGCTAGAAAGTGATTTATTATCAATAATGATGGCCTGTGCTAAGGGAAATATAGATCAAATTGAAGTTGTTCTTAGTAATAAGGCATCATGTAATCTAGTAGTTGCAAGTGGCGGTTATCCGCTTTCATATGAAAAAAATAAGAAAATTGTAATAAATAAATTAAAATATAGTGATGTTTTTTATTCTGGTGTAAAAAGTATTAATGATTTTCTATTTAGTAATGGGGGTAGAGTTTTAAGTATTACTTCAGTTTCAGATAATTTAGAGCAAGCTATTAAAAATGTATATCAAGATGTGAATAATATTGAATTCGAAAATATGTATTATAGAAATGATATTGGGCAAAAGGCATTAGAAAAATTAAAGTAGGTTAGTATGATTAAAACTGTTTATGTAAAAAAGAAAGATAATTTTAAAGACGATATTTTAAAAGATGATTTAAATTTATTATTAAATATTAATATTGAAAAACTAATTACATATAATCGATATGAAGTTGAAGGTTTAGATAATGAATTATTTCAAAAAAGCATTAAATACATATTTAGTGAAATAAATTTAGATGATATTTTCTTTGAATTACCAAAGAGTAAAATTTTATTTGCTATTGAATTACTAGATGGACAATTTGATCAAAGAGCTGATTCTGCAGAAAAATGTATAGCTTTATTATGCTCAAATAACAATATTAAGATACGCTATGCTACAATATATGCTATTGAAGGCGACTTGGATTCATTTGAAATAGAAAAACTTAAAAAGTATTTAATTAATCCAGTTGAAGCAAAAGAAGCAAGTTTAATCCCAAGAGATACATTAAAAAATATTTCAAAAGAAAAAGGTCATATAACAATTTTAGATGACTTTATTAATTATAATGAAGCTCAATTAATAGATGTATTAAATGAATATTCATTAGCTATGGATATCGATGATTTAAAATTATTTCAAAATTATTTTATAAATGAAAAAAGAAATCCAAGTTTAACAGAATTAAAAGTGGTTGATACTTATTGGAGTGATCATTGTAGACATACAACTTTTAATACAATTTTCAATAATGTAACAATTGAAGATGATGAGGTTAAGAAAACATATAATAATTACCTATTATCAAAAAATAAAATTAACTCAAAAAAACCAAATTCATTAATGGATATTGCAACCATAGCTTCAAAAACTTTAAAAAAAGATGGTTTTGTAAAAGATGAAGAAGTTAGTGAAGAAATTAATGCTTGTTCAATAAATATTAAAGTTGATGTTGATAATAAAGATGAAGATTATTTATTATTATTTAAAAATGAAACACATAATCATCCAACAGAAATAGAACCTTTTGGTGGAGCTGCAACTTGTATTGGTGGAGCAATAAGGGATCCATTATCATCAAGATCTTATGTTTATCAAGCTATGAGGATAAGTGGTTGTTCTGATCCTAGAGAGGCTTTTTGTAAAACAATGGAAAATAAATTACCCCAAAGAACAATTGCTAAAATTTCTGCTAAGGGTAATAGTAGTTATGGTAATCAAATAGGATTAGCGACATCTCTTGTTAAAGAATTTTACCATGATGGATACAAAGCTAAACATCTAGAATTAGGAGCTGTTATTGCAGCGGCTAAAAAAGAGAATGTAGTAAGAGAAGTTCCTGAAAAAGGGGATGTAATAATTCTATTGGGTGGAAGAACTGGAAGGGATGGCATTGGTGGGGCCACTGGTTCTTCTAAAGCTCATAATACTCAATCTCTTGAAACTTGTGGTGCTGAAGTACAAAAAGGTAATGCAACTGAAGAGAGAAAACTTCAACGCTTGTTTAGAAAAAAAGAAGTAACAACATTAATAAAAAGATGTAATGATTTTGGGGCCGGTGGCGTTTGTGTTGCAATTGGAGAATTAGCTCCATCCTTAATAATTGAATTAGATAAAGTTCCACTAAAATATGAAAACTTAAAAGTAGAAGAAATTGCTATTAGTGAATCCCAAGAAAGGATGGCTATTGTCGTAAGAGAAAAAGATATTCTTTATATAATTAATGAAGCAAATAAAGAAAATATTGAAGCAACAGTGGTCGCAAAAGTGGAAGATGATAATAAATTAGTGATGACTTATAATAATGAGGTTGTTGTTTCTATTTCACGTGATTTCTTAGAAACTAATGGTAGCAAGAAATATACTGATGTTTATATTTCTAAAGAGGATAAAGTTATTTTAAATAATTTTAATACTAATAGTAATATAAAAGACATTTTATTTAAAATGTATGGGGATTTAGATTTTTGTTCTCAAAAGGGGTTAAGTAATATTTTTGATTCTACAATAGGTGCTTCAAGTGTTTTAATGCCTTATGGTGGAAAATTTCAAAATTCAAAAGAACAAGTAATGTGTGCAAAAATTCCAGTTGATGGGATGACAAATACTGTTTCTCTGATGAGCTACGGATTTGATCCTAAATTAATGGAAAAAACTCCTTATAAAGGAAGTTATTTATCAGTTTTAAGTTCAGTTTCAAAACTAATTGCTAGTGGAGCCTCACTAGATAGTATTTATTTGTCATTACAAGAATATTTTCCTTCTGTGAAAAATGATAGTAAAAGATGGGGGACTGTTACGTCAGCTCTTTTAGGAGCATATCAAGCTCAAATGGATTTAAAAATTGGTGCGATTGGTGGGAAAGATTCAATGAGTGGAACTTATGAAAATTTGGATGTTCCAAATACTTTGGTTTCTTTTGCAGTGGGTGTTACAAAAGTAAATACAGTAAAACCTTCTTTATTTACGAAAACTAATAGTACATTAATTTTACTTCCAATAGAAAAAGATGTTAGAAATTATTTTTTGAAAATTACTGAAATAATTCAATCTCAAAATATTTTGTCATCTTATTCATTAACAAGAGGTTTATTACTTGAGGCTTTATCTCAAATGAGTTTTGGAAATAGAATTGGTTTTAATATCTATGATAATATTGATATTTTTAATGCTCAAATAGGTTCAATACTAATTGAAGTAGATAATGCTGAAATTATTAAAAAGCAATTGAAGGAAAAAGAAGTTAATTATTTTGAAATTGGAAAAACTCTAGAAAAAAATATATTTAAATATAAAGATGAAGAAATTGATCTATTAAAGTTAGAAAATATTTCTAAGAACGTATTAGAGAAGGTGTATCCAACAAATATTGAACAAAAAAAATGTGAATTCAAAAATGTTGATTTTTGTAAAAAAGACATTATTCTTGCAAAAAATAAATTAGTAAAACCTAAAGTTGTCATTCCTGTGTTTTTTGGAACAAATTGTGAAATCGATAGCAGAAGAGCATTTGAAGAGATAGGCACTATTGTTGAAGAAGTTGTGATTAATACATTTAATAGCTATACCTTATTTGAAAGTACAAATTCTTTTGTAAATAAATTAAATGATAGTCAAATATTGTTTATTCCTGGCGGTTTTAGTGCTGCAGATGAACCTGAAGGTAGTGCTAAATTTATTTCTAGTTTTTTACAATCAGATAAAGTAAAAAATTCAATTAATTCTTTAATGGAAAAACGAGATGGATTAATTTTAGGAATATGTAATGGTTTTCAAGCTTTAGTAAAATCTGGATTATTGCCTTATTCTCAAATATCAAATGTTGATGGAAACAGTCCAACATTAACTTATAATGATATAAATCAACATCAATCTTCTATTGTAAAAGTTAGAATTTCTTCTACAAAGAGCCCTTGGCTCATGCATTATAATGTTGGAGATACTTTATTAGTTCCTATAAGTCATGGGGAAGGTAAATTTATTTGTAATGATGAACATCTAAATAGGTTAATTAAAAAGGGACAAATTGCTTCTCAATATGTTGATTTTGATAATAACCCTAGTATGGATATAATGCATAATCCTAATGGAAGTACTTATGCTATTGAAGCAATAACTAATGAGGATGGAAGAATCCTTGGCAGAATGGGACATCTTGAGAGATGTAAAGTTGATCTGTATAAAAATATTGAGGAATATAAAGCTAATAATTTAATGTTTAAAGGAGCTATTTCATATTTTAAGTAACAACTTGATAATAATTGGTTAATTTAATAAAAAAAAGAATTATTTATAATAAATATGTAACTAAATATAGTTTCTATATGTTCATATTTTTGTAAATTAAATTATTAAGGAAGAATTATGAAACAATGGAAAAAATTATTTTTAACATTACTAATTATACTATCAGTTAATATTGGGCTTTTTGCTAGAACTACAGTAGTTCACTCATCATATTATAATGATGGGCCGAATATGTTGTTTAATGATATTTATTCATCATTAATGATAAGTTCCATTTATACTAATCCAGTTACCACTACAGCAACAGATAATGTTGTGAAATTTGGAGCAAATTACAATAGCTCTGTATTTTTTATGGATTTACCAGTTGGTGGTTATTACAGCTTAGATTTATCTCAATTAGAAAGTGATATTTATATGATTGATGGTATAGTAGGCCTTGCCTTTAGACAAAACGTAAGCCCAGTTCAAGAAACCTATTTGAACTTTGGGCCAGCTGTTTCAATTATTACTGAAGATGAAAACAGTTCACTACCACCATATACTTTAGTATATTGGGGTGCTGCAATTAATGCTGGTTATAGAATCGCTGCATCTCCTCAAATAAAAGCTTTAGCTATTGATGTTGGGGCAAGTGCAAAAGCTTTTTGGTATGATAGTTATACTAGTGTAAATGCTTTAGGAGTTGGAGCAAGAGATTTCAGATATTCTGTTAGTGGTTATGTAGGTATTACTTACAGATGGTTTGCTCCTAATTGGAGTGATGAAGATTTAAATGTAATTATAGCACTATAAAAAATTATACATATTTTAATAAATCTCCAAGTAGAGACAAGTTGAGATTCTTCTCAAATATTGAAACTAATTGGAGATTGTTTTTTTATTAAATAAATTGTTTTATAGCATCTACTTCAAATTCTTTTTTCATCATATATTTTATAGCATCTAATGCTGCTTTTGCTGCACTAGTTGTTGTAGTATATGGTATTTTTTGCATGAGTGCTTCACTTCTCAAGTCATCATTACTTGAAATAGCATGAAATCCCATAGGTGTGTTTATTACTAAATCTATTTTTTTAGCTCTTATATTATCAACAATATTTGGAGAGCCATCTATTGTTTTTAGCATTACTTCACAAAGGATGTCATTATCGAATAAATCGCGAGCTGTTCCTCTTGTTGCAGCAATAGAAAAACCTAATTCTTGTAATTCTTTTGCAATCGGTATTATTGTATTTCTGTCTTTTTTATTTACACTTATT
>RZYO01000073.1 GCA_009930325.1 Spirochaetia bacterium
TCCTTTTGATAATGCAGTATCAGAGTCTACATATAAAATTATTAAAACAGAATTTGCATATGATAGAAAATTTGTTTCACAGGAAGAATTAGATTTAGAATTATTTGATTATGTTAATTGGTATAACAATAAGAGATTACATGGAACTTTAGGCTATATGAGCCCAAAAGAATTTAGAGAAGTGTCCTTAGCAAAGTTGTCTAAATAAGTGTTGACAATCCAAAAGACTTGATGGAAATGTAGTAAATATATCTAAAGAATTAAAACAAATATTAGAAAACCAAAAAACCACAAATAAGAATATAACTTTTGATATAATTTCAGATGATAGTAAAACGACAATAGTTGCAATTAAAGCGGTATTATTCTCTGGCCTTTTAGGTTTATTTATGGCTATTTTTATTATTTTTGTTTTTATTAGAGACAATAGAGCTACAATAATTATTGCCTTATCTATTCCAATTTCTATTTTATTAACAATAATAGAAATGCGAATATTTAATATAAGCTTAAATGTATTGTCAATTACAGGTTTAGTAATAGCACTAGGTATGATTGTAGATGGTTCAATTGTTATGATTGAACAAGTCTATAAATATTATCAACAAAGAAATCGAAGTTTAAATAATAATATATTATTAGCAGCAGATGAAGTCGGTTCAGCTATATTTGGTTCTGTTATGACCTCTATTGTAGTATATCTTCCTCTTCTCTTCTTAAATGGCTTAATAGGTCAAATAATGTTTGACACCTCTATTGTTTTAATATTTGCGCTTTCTTCATCTTTTCTAGTTGCTGTTATCGTTGTTCCTTTTTTGATGAGCAAAATCTTAAAAGAAAAATCAGATATACATAAAATAAAAATATCAGATATTATAATGGAGAAAATTACAACTCTATACAAATTCACCCTCTCTTGGTGTTTAAAATCATATAAATTTATTTTTATAACTGCAATTTCATTTCTTCTTATTTCCTTTTATGCAATAACAATTTTAGGTTTTACCTTCGTACCTTCTGTTGATACCGGTAATTTTGATATCTATTTAAAATATCCTCAAGGCTACGACTTAGAAACTACAAAAATAAAAACTATTAATGCATTAAAAATAATTGAGAAAGAATTACCTGAAGCTAAATCAATTATCATTTTTTCAGCTGATAATGGCAATTTACTTGGAGAGCATCCTTCTAATTGGGCCCGAGTAAACATAATATTAAATGATGCTAATGAAAGAGAAAAATCTGTTCATCAAATTATGTTAGAACTTCAAAAAAGTCTTTCTCAAAATATGTATGATTGTGAAATAAGCATTAATAATGGAGGTATTGATAAACTATTAGCCTTTGCAACTAGTGGAGGTGATTACGGAATCACACTAATAAGTGAAGATTTAGATTTATTATATAAAGAAGCAAAAAGAATTGAAAAAGAAATACAAAGTGATGATAGTGTAGTTTCCACTTCTTTAAATTCAGATTTTGATAGCTCTTCATTAATATTAAATATGAATCATCAATATTTATATCCTCTTGGTATTAATAGTAGTGAAGCAGGACTTACTTCCCTAATATTATTTAATGAAGTACAAGTAGGGTCTTTTCAAAATGAAGAAGATGAAAAACTCTATGATATAAAATTAGAAAGTGATCTTAAAGACCATGCTCTAAATGAAGATACTTTGTTAAAAATGCAAATGATTAATCCAAATGGAGAATCTATATATTTTTCTTCTTTTTCAAACATTGAACTAAAAAAAGAACTCTCATCAATAAATCATGATAATAGAATAAGAGCCCTTAGTATAAATGCAAAATTAGTTAGTGAAGATACAGCTCAAATTACAAATCATATAAACAAATATTTAAAGGATTACCCTTTAGATCCAAATGTGCAAAGTAAACCTGGTGGATTATTAGAATTAATTACAGATGCTATAAATCCACTAATATATGCAATAAGTATTGCAATCTTTTTAGTTTTTTCAGTTATGGTAATACAATTTGAAAATTTTAGACATCCAATAATTATTATGGCAACAATACCATTTTGTGTAATTGGTGTTGCATTAAGTTTACTATTTTTTCAAACCGCTATGAGTCTAATTAGCATGCTGGGCTTTTTTGCCTTATCAGGATTGGTAGTAAATAATGGAATTATATTAATAGATTATGTAAATCAACAAAGAAACAAACAAATCAATAAAAATCTAAATTTAAATTCATTAATAATTGAAGGCTCAGCTTCAAGACTGAGAGCAATATTAATGACAACACTTTCAACAATGTTTGGAGTAATCCCTATGGCTATTGCCAAAGGAGTAGGAAGTGAACTTTATGCCCCATTAGGTCAAGCAATAGCAGGAGGTTTAATAACCTCAACTCTAATTTCACTCTTTCTAATTCCAACAATTTACTATGTTGTTGAAAAAAGAGTTATTTATAAATCTAGCAAAAAAAACATATTAGATAATAAAAAGGAGACAAATTTATGAAAAGGAGTAACAAATATAAAATTATATTGGTTATAATTACTATTATAACAAATATATTAATAATAAGTTGTAACAGTGTCTTTAGTGCAACAATAAGCGGCGTTGTAAAAGCTGAGCCAAGAAATAATAGTAGCAGTGATGAACAAACTAATCTTTCAGATGCTAATGTATTTGTTTTCTTTGATAAAGTGGAATGGATAAATTATAAAACTCAATGGGAGAATGCAAATTTAAGCACACAGAGAACACTCAAGCTTCCAATTGCTCTTCCGAGTGTTAGTAAAACAGTTAGAACAACAAGCACAAACGACAATGGGAACTTCTCAATTAAAACAATGTGGAACACAAACTCCCCTATTTTTGGCAAAGATGGGGACGAGAGTAAATTCTTCATTGCAGTTTATCATAGTGATTATGGGATGTTTTTTGATGATACAGAATATTCAGTATTTTCAGATTCATCACAAAATATTAGCTTTGTGTGCAAATATGAAGAGAAGCAACAAGTAGAGTATTCAATTGAAATAAATACTTTTGACTATTCCAATAATAATAATCAAATTTCATTAGATACATTAAATGCTAAAGTAGTACTTAAATATAAATTATATGATATAAATAATGAAGAATCACAAATTGGAGAAATAACTCAAATTTATGAAGAAGTCCAGAATGATGAAAACACATTAAGCAACACCTATAAATTTATTTGTGATAAATACTATTATGATGAAACAAATTACAAATACACAAATACAAGAGTTTATCCAAAAGGTTATATCTATTTCTATGATAAAACTGAAGAAGATGAAAAAAGCTTTAGAATGTGTGATGAAAATGGAAGTGATTTATCCCTTAGTGGAACAGATTTTAATATAACAAGTAATAGTAATAACCTAAGAAAAGACATATATATTGATCGATTAAATAGAGAATATAGTCTTAACTTCAATTTAAAATATCCCAAAGACAATGAAACAAATGATTATAGTGGTAGTCCCCCATCTTTAGAAGAGTTTTCTCCAAGAACAACAATTAAGGTTTATTTTGATGGATATGATAGTTTAACTAATACTATTATTACAAAAAATGGATCAATTGAATCCAGTGAAGAATACAAAACATATACATTCACTTCTCAACAAATTCCTACAGATGGATCTTATAGATTTAATGTAAATAGAGTATTTGATACTAATAACAATGAAGTTTTCCCCTCAATAACTTTCTTATTAGAAGATGATGAAAATAATGAAGAATACGTGCATACAAACATAAACGGAGATATTATAAGTGAAAATAATACCCTAAATAACACTTTGACTAATTACTTTTTAGATAATTATTCAACAACTGTTGATGCTTATTTAGATAGAGTTAAATTAGAATATACGATTCAATTTAACCTAGAAGATTTCGAAAATGGGAATACAATCAATTTTGATACAGAAGATAATGCAACTCAAGATACTTTCAATCCAATTATAAAATTATTTATACTTCCCTATGATGGAAATTCTTCAAGTATTTCTACTCTAGATTTCAATAACGCAACAATTCAAACACCCTCTGATAGAATTAATAATAATACCTTCTCTTTTGATTGGGATAAATATGATAGTTCAAATAACATTCAATATCCAATTATTAAATATTTTATATACGACACATCTACTCCTCTCTATTGCCAATTATCAAGTGATGACAATATTAATTTTACCCATATAAAAGATTATGAAACAGTTATAAACAAAGTAGAACCTATTGCATATAAAAAAGGTATTTTAAATGAAAGTACTCAAGTTGAGTTAGAGATGTTAAAAGAAGAATATTCAATTAGTTTTATATTGAAGGATATTGAAGACAATAAAAATCAAGTTCCATTTAACGAGTTTGATCCTAAAGTAAAACTAAATATATATAAAACCTCATTATCTGAAAACAATCTAGTCTCTTCAGATTATTATAAAACTTCAAATACTAATGGAGTATATGTTTTCTCTTGGGATAAATATGGAAAAAATATTGATTTAAATCAATTACCTACTTTAGTTAATGAAGATAGAATATACCCCTTAGTTAAATATTATCTATTTAATCCTGATGAAAACTCTTATCAAATGCTATTAAATGATTCTATTTCAAATCCTATAGTTGTAAGTGATATTAACACCTCTCCTTCCACCAATTTATTTAATGAATATGAAACAAATAAAAAGGTTGATGTTTATATAAGAAACAAAAAGATTAATTTTAATTTAGAATTTACTTTAATGAACATAGCTACTGATAAAGAAATAAGCTTACGAGAAGTGAATCCTCAAATTAATTTAACTTATAATAATGGAATAGAAGATATTAGTGAAAGCTTTTCAACAATTCCAAATGATGAAATATATAATATAGAAATAAATAGAGTAAATAATAATATATCAACACCAATAGAAGTTGAATTAATTGATAAAAGAGATGAAGTTAGATATAGATTAACCAGTAATGATCCAAATAATATTGCTCCAACATTGAGATACACTGTTGGCACATCAGATACAGATAGATATAAAGAACAATTTACACTTACAAAAGCAAATAACAATAACTTAAAATTATATATTAAAGATTATCAATATATTAGTCCTTTAAAAATTGAGGGAAGATTTATAGAGAATGACGATATAAGTGATAATTATCATGATGTTTGGATAATTGCTGAAATAAATAATGTTTTTAATGAAGAAGATGCTATTAAATTATCAAATCCTACTCATTCAAAATATATTAATTCAACTGATGTTTATAATCCTTCAAATATAGAAAATGGATACTTTTCAACAACCTATAATCAAAATAGAATTGCTAGTTTCAATCAATATCTAAGTAGTTCTAAATTTTTAACTCAACAATTTAAAGTTATTGTAAATAAAATTCGGCAAGAGCCAAATTCAAATATAGATACCAATGATTATATGAATTTAATAACAGTTAAGAACAACGCAACGGATTCTGTTTATGTATATGTAGATACATTAACAAACTATTCAAATTAAAGGGAATAATATATGAAAAAAAAGAAGCTTTTTATATTTCTAATTTTACTATTTATTAATATTATTCCGCTTTTTGCCTTAACTCATGAAGAATTAGCAAAAAAGATACTTATAAATAATCCTTCATTAATTAAATATAAAAATGATATTTCAATTTCAAATCTTGATCTAAAAGATGCGAAAGCAAAAAAACAACCAACAATTGATTTTCTAATCACATCCACATATATGAGTAATCCACCAGTTGGAAAAATTGTTGTTAATCCAGATGACTATCTTAGTGGAGAGAGTGGAACCTCTGGCACTCTCACCCCACTTTCTGCTATCGGTTTAGATGGACCTTTAACTGTGTATCAAGGTATGGAAAACACACAATATAATTTTAAAATAGTTCTTACCCAACCTCTTTATACTTGGAATAAAATAAATAAATCTATTGAAATTTACGAGAGCCTTTATACACTTAAAAATAAACAAGCGAATATAAAATATAAACAACTTATAAATGAATTAGAGATAAGAGAATCAACACTTTATTTTATTAAAGAAATGAAAGAAAATCTTTTACTACAAATTCAAATATCAAATAAACTTTTAGATATAATAAATCAATCCTTTAAAAATGACTTTGTACTTGAAATTGATTTATTAGAAGCACAAATAAAAGCAAAAGAAATTGATTTAGCAATAGCTGAATTAGAGAAACAAGAAAAAACTCAATTAACTAAAATAAGAGAATTGGTTAATGATACAAAAATAAAAAGTGAAGATATTGAATATATCTTTGATGAAAAAAAACTAGAAGAAATAAATAATGATAAAAGTGAACAATTAATTAAATTAGCTACTGCTGCATCAAATGATAATATTCAACTATTATCTATTTTAAAAAATATTAAAGAAAAAGAATTATCTATTGCTAAAAACGATATCTATTGGAAACCAGATTTTGCACTTCAAATTGAAGCTAGTTATAGTGGTCCAAGATTCCCATTAATTGAAAGAGGCTATTATACACAAAATCAAGCAGGAATAAATGTTACTCTAGCAATCAAATCAACAATTTGGGATGGTGGAATCAAATTAAATAATATTCAAAGAGAAAAGGTAAATAATGATAATATCAATCAAGATATTCTCATTTCAAAAAACCAAATTACTCAAACGATTATGGAAAATCTAGCAATAATTGAATATATAAACCAAAAAATTGAATATCAAAAACAGAATTCTTTAATTATTGAAAACAAAATTAAAAACCTGAACTTAGAAATTACTCAAGGCTATGGTAATAAAACAGATATCTTATACAAAAAAATTGAACACCTTAATAGCGAGTTACAAATACTCAATCAAAAACTAGAAAGAAGTATTTCTTATTTTACTATTTTATATTTAATAAATTAAACAATTATAAAAGCATATTCCTATACTAATCTTTAATTAATTCTTTAACTAAAAGGCCTACATTACTACCTAAATAAGATTTTAATTGAGTTATATCTTGTGTAAATTTATTCTCATTTTTAATTGCCATTTGAATTTTTCTTATTAAATCATTAAAACAAATATTATTCTTTTCAAAATTGGGTAATATTTTTTTTAATTGGTATTCTGTAAAATTAATTGAATCATTTTCCATTTCAATTTTAGGATTATCTGTTAATATTTCTCTATCTATATCAAAAACCTCATTAAAATGTAATAAAAGCCAAAATTCGAAACATGGATTGGAAACAAATAATTCATATTTATTATTAAAACACTTATTAACTAAAAGCTCATATTGTTTATCAGTAACACTTCTTTTATCCCTATCAACAATTAAACATACTTTATCTTTATTAGGATTAAAAGGAGTAAATTGATTATTTATAAAAGTATCAATTTCATTAAGAGAAAATCTGTTTTTAATTAAATGACTAATAAAGGAAGATAAATCAAAAGCAATATGATCATTAAAATTAATGTTATCTTCCTTTTTTAAATTAAAAAGAATATCCATATGATAAATTAATTCATCATATAATAATGAAGCATCTTCCCTCTTAGATAATAAAGGAGAATTATAAAAACTAAATTCCACAATAGAACTAATTAATGAAGAAACATTTCTCTCATTCCTAGATAAATTATCAATACAAAACTTAGTCCTATTAAACACTTTTAAAGGATTACTCCACCCCAAATAGGAATGATTTCTTAAAAGCAAAATAATCTCAATATCATCTCTAATATTTAAAAATTCTTTATTATTAATTATCCCTTGAAAATATTGAACTTCTGTTTTTACACCCTCGAAGGATAAAAAGTACTTTATTCTTGATTGTTTACTGTTTTTATTAATATTTAGTATTCTCATAATTATTTATAATTTATCTTAACATGAGATAAATAAATAATACAAAGAATAAATTATATTCTTAATCTTATAAAATTAAATTTAAAAAATGTGAAAAAAGATAATAAAGAATTATTCTGATTCAACACTCCAGTTAGATCTAAGGATAAATATAAAAAATATTGATGATAAAACAATTCCAAACAACCCTGCAGCACTATAAGATGTTGTAAATTTCTTTGATAAACTGAAAAGCCAAGGTCCAATTGCACTTCCTGCCACTATTATTGCCATAGCAAAGCCACTAATTGCTCCATAATGTTTTCTGCCATAAAGTTTTGGCCAAGTTACAATATTTAACATTCCAAAAAGCCCACCACCTATTCCGAAAGAAATTATTAATAAAATTATTACAAAATCAAAAGATAAAATCATTAATGAAAGGGATGCAATAATCAAAGACACTATATATCCAATATAAATATATTTAACACTTATTCTATCGCTTAAATAGCTGGCTACAAATCTTGATACAACAGAAATGACAGATATAGGGAAAAATATTTTTACAGCTTGATCAGCTGTTACACCAATCTCTTTAAATATTGATACTACATGAAAAGTAAAGGCAGTATTAAACATACTCCAAAATCCTAGAGAAAATAATATAACCCAATAAAGAGGTTCTTTTCTGGCCTCAGACACTGTTTTTTGTACTTTAGCATCCATGACCATTTTTTTATTTTTATTTTGTTTGATTTTCATCCCTTGCTCAACTTCCATTGAATACTTGTTAGGTTCAGCACGAAAAAATAATATTACTATCGGGAAAAATATAAAAAATAAAAAAGCAGAAATAACTAAAAGAGCTTTTTCCCATCCAAATTTAATAATCATAGAATGAAGGGGTTGTGGAGCAAAAGAAAATCCAAAGGCAGTAATTAAACCCATAATTCCAACAGCAAAACCTCTTCTAGGTCCAAACCATTTAGCAACCATACCTCTAGAAACCAGAGTTAATACGCCTTGTCCAAAAAATCTTATCCCAAAAAATCCTAATGTCATAACCACAAAAACAATAACTATGTGAGATAAATTAAATGTATTTGTTAAAAAGTTTATAATAGAAGGAGAAAATCCAAAGATTAACAAGAAAAGAGAAAGAAAAACAGTTGAAATAGCTGCAACAATTCTAGCACCATATTTATCAAAGAAAATACCAGCAGAGGAAATAAGTAAGCTACTTGCTAAAGTTCCAATCATATATGCTGTTGATATTTCTACTCTTGAAATTTGTAAATTACTAATATAATAATCAGTAAAAACAGAAACTCCCATTGTTTGACCTGGAATACTAGCTAGAACACCAAGAGATCCAACAATTAAAATTATCCAACCATAATAGAAAGGAAAATTAGATATATTAAAAAAAGATTTCTTTTCTTTCTTTAATTCTTGTTTGTAAGACATTATAACTCCCAAAAAATTCATTTAGAAGCGAGTTTAACAATTATAGAAATAACAATCAACTTAAAACATTAATTTATTTATTGTTCAAATAATAAATAATGAATTATAAAATAAATTAAAATTTGAGACTCAAATTAAAAGGATAAAACAATTAAAGAAATTTAGTATTCTTTTTCCCCTACTAAATAATTTCGAAAGCTTAACTCAAGCAATATATAAAGAATTAATTGTTTTTAATAAATTAATTTTTTTATCAACAACAAAGAGCAAAATTAATATCTTGCTCTTTGCTTTCTTTTTTATTTGATTTTTTATAATTGAATTTCTGCACCAGTTGAAAAAGAATGTGCTTTAATTAATGAGTTTTTCTTTTTAAGTTCATCTAATATTTTATCTCCTGTACAATGACCTAGATAAACACTTTCAACCCCAAGCTCTTCAAGAGATATTATTGTTTTTTCTATTCTATCTTGATTGGAATTTGATAAATGAAGACCACCTATTATCGTTTTAACTTTCTTCTCATGTATTTTTGAAACATTTTTTACTATTGAAACAATTCCAGGATGAGAACAACCAACAATTAAAGTTAATCCATCATGATTATCAATAACTAATACTGATTCGTCTAGAAAAAGATCACTTTCAAAATCATTACCTTTTTTAATAAAATATTTTTTTGGTAAAGGCTCAAAATCTTCAGTATTTTCAATATTTGAGTGAATAAATATTTTATTTGTTAATTTCAATGTCCTTTCGACAAAAGTAGTATGAATAACAAAACAGTTTAAAAACTTTTCATCAAAATCGATTCCTTTATTATAATAAACACCATCTGTTATTCCATATTTATCATAAAAGAATCTATCACTACAAATTAATTCTCTGCATCTAAATTTTTTTACAAATTCAGTATATCCACAACAATGATCATAATGAGAATGGCTTAATACAACAGTATCAACTGAATTTAAATTCTTCTTTAATAAATTAGCATTATAAATAAAATCTGAATTAGGGCCGGTATCAAATAGTATTTTATAATTATCAATTTCTAATAATAGTGATAAACCATGAGAACATTTAGAGTGTGGGAAATTCTTATTACTATTTTCTAATAAAACTGTACAAGTATTCATAATCTCTTTACCTCTCTTTTAATTAATCTATTTATAGCATATATCATAAACTTTGTTTTAGCTATTTTTTTCTATAAAACTCAAAAAAAGATATTATGAATTACTTTATTTAAATTAACATTTGTTAGTAATAAACTTTTAATAGCTTTTTCTTAATTAGTGAAAATAAATAGAATTTTAATCATAATTTTCAAAAATAAATTTATTTTCTAGTATAAACACTTAGTAACACAATTATTTTATTTTGATTATAATTAACCATAAAATAAATCAATGTAACATTTTAAAATCAATAAGTAACAATCGTAAAATATATTTCTTTACAAACAAATAAGTGTAAGCTAATATTTACTTTATGGAAATAAATGCAAAACAAGATGAGAGAAAAGTTAAAACTAGAAATATTTTAGCTTATGGGTGTGGGGACTTCTTTGGAGGTGGATCATTTCTAATTATTAGTACACTATTTATGGTATTTTTAACAAATGTTGCTAAAATACCACCACAGTACGCTGCAATAGTTGTATTAATTGGGAAAGGATGGGATGCAATTAGTGATCCTTTATTTGGTATTTTATCAGATAAAACAAAATCTAAATTTGGAAGAAGAAGAATATATTTTTTACTTGGAATTATTCCTATAATTATTAGTTATGCTCTTTTATGGAATAGTGTTAAGATTAATTCATTAGCATTAAAAGTAATTTATTATACTTTTACTTATTCACTATTCTCAACAGTATTTACTATGGTTATGGTTCCTTATAATGCTTTAGTAAGTGAAATGAGTATTGAGTATAAAACACGAGCTAGATTATCTGGTGCTAAAATGGCTTTTTCTCAATTCTCTGCCTTAATTGCAGGAACTGTTCCAGGATTCTTAGTAAATAATGTATATAAAGGGAATCCTCAGCTAGGTTTCAGAGTTGTAGGTATTATTTTTGGTGTTGTCTATGCTATTCCTTGGATTTTTGTATTCCTAGGAACTTTTGAGCAAAAAAATGCTCCTCATGAAGTATCCACTTTAACTTTAGGTGAAAGTTTTAAAGAGTTAAAATCTTTGTTATCAAATAAAACCTTCAAAATCCATATTGAAATGTATCTATTAGCTTATGTTGCTATGGATATTCTTTCAACAAGTTTTATTTACTATGCTACTTATTATTTATTTAAAGCAGATAGTTTTTATTACTTTTTAGGAGTATTTTTATTAGCTCAACTTCTTTCACTTGCTTTCTATATCTATTTTTCAAATAAACATGGTAAAGCTACCGCTTATAGAATTGGAGCAACAATTATAATAGGTGTTATGATTCTATTTATTCTCTTACTAAAACCAACATCCCCTACTTATTTAATCATTATTTTGTGTATAATTATGGGAATAGGATTTTCAGCAATTATATCAATGCCTTGGGCGATGTTACCAGAATCATGTGATGTAGAAATTCTTTGTCATGGAAAAGATAGATCGGGAGCTGTTGCTGGAATGTTTACTCTTATTAGAAAATTAACTCAAGCTGTAGTCCTTTGGATATTTGGTAATGTTTTAGCTATAGTTGGATTCAATGCCGATTTAGCCCAACAAACACCTTTAACTGTAAATACAATTAGAATACTTTTTAATATTATCCCTTTAATTCTTATGATTTTTGGACTCTTAGCTAGTAAAAAATATAAAGTAAATCCTCATACTTTTAAAATAGCTAGAACAGAAATTGAAAGAATCCAAAATGGAGGAGACAAAAAAGATATTAGTGAAGAAAATAAAACTGTTATCGAAGACCTAACAGGACATAATTATAATTAACTTCCTCACTTATTTATTTTTTGGCGATAGATTATCCTATCGCCATTTTTTATGTGTATTATTTTTATTAAAATAATAATATAAATTTGTCATATTTAGTTATTTTTTATATAAAAAAAACTATATTAAATTATATTCCTAACATTTTTTTGTTGTTTATCTAACTTTATTATTGTATAGTAACAATATAATAATTTAGGAGGAAAATAATGACAAAAAAACATTATTTAAAAGTTACAAGCATATTAATATTAATTTCATTAATTCTAACTAGTTGTGATCCTAGTCTATTAAATACGACAAAAGGTGATTTAGTTATAAGTTTTGATCAAAACGTATCAAAGGATACTTTAGAGCCACAAATAAAAATGGATATAGATTCGTATATTATTAGTGGAACTGGCCCAGATGGTAGAACTTTCACCCCAATAACAAGTAATGGAGATGATGTTACAATTTCTAATCTATTTAATGGGGATTGGACAATAACAGTTCAAGGCTTAAATGAAGATGGGATTGCAATCGGAGAAGGAAGTGATACTGTTACAATTGTTGCTAACAAAGTTAATTCAGCTCATATAGATGTTAATGAATTTATTGGTGATGGGACAATAGATTTAGGAGTCAATTGGCCAACTGAAGATATATCCGATCCTCAAATAGTTGCAACGCTATCTCAACCTGATTTGAATATCTCTCATAATTTATCATTTATCGTTGATACAACTACCGGTACAGCCTCATTTAATAATAATTATAATTCTGGTTATTATATTTTAAATATTGCTCTTTATGATGGAGATACTACTGATATAAATAATAAATTAATTGGAAAGTCCTATTCTCTTAGAATAGTAAAAGACAATTCAACTGCCTATAATTTAGAAATTAAAAAAGATGATTTAAATTTATATGGAGAGGTAAGTGTAAGTGTAGCTAATAATATTTCATCATCATTTGAAGTTTCTTTAAACAAAACAGATGTGACATTAACAGAAGGCAATACCCAAGAATTTGTAGCTACAGCAAATACTAGTGGAGAATGTACTTATTATTGGTATGTAGATGGAGAAATACAACAAGAGAGTTCTAACACATTTACTACTCCAAACACTTTAAAACTTGGTACTCATAGTGTTGATGTTATTGCTTCAAAAAGTGGTATTTTCTCAAGTGCTACTTCTAAAATTACTATTCAAGAAGATGTTGGAAGCTACATTAAAGTTAAATTATTAACAAGAAATACAACAACTATTGAGCATGAATTTACACTTACATATGGATTAACAAATATAGAGAAATATCAAGTTGGGTTTCCTCCATCAGATGACATTTCCGTTGGTGAATTAAAAATTAATAAATTTACTGATTATCAATTTGAAAATAACCCTTTATTCATTTTAGCTTCTGTAAATAAGGTTTTTAATTTCCCATCAAATGATGAAATAGACAATTGGAGCATTCCAGATAATTTATCTATGCTCCAATTTGAAATCCCTGCAACAACATGTAAAGATATGGTTATTAATGAAGTTGGAGGTTCATTCTTTACTAATACTATTGCAGATAGTTACAATATCACAGCATTAAAATTTAACGATATAAATGAAGCATATTTAACTGTTGATTCTATAGGAGAAATTGGAGAACAAGTAATTGGAAGTATTAAAGCAGATAATGTTCCATTTATTGGATTCTCATCTTTTGATGAAAATATAGCTCAGAATTATGATACAATAAATAATTATGATGTTAAAATCGAGTTTAATATCAAAAGAGCAGAAGATATAAAAACTATAGAATTTTCATTTATTAACAATATTGAAAATTCTCCAGAATCACATATTTCTTCTGCAATATCTAATAGATATCTCACAATCCCAGATGATCATGGCTTTACTAATGAAGGATATACTTTTGTTGGATGGAATACCGAATCTGATGGCTCAGGAACAACTTATATTGAAAATGATCTATATCTAGTACCTGAAAGTAATACTGGACTTTTTGCAATGTGGCAACTAAACACTAATTAAAATGTAGTGTAAATGAATTAGGCAATTACATTTTTGTAATTGCCTATATTTTATTTTAAAAAGTCATCTCTTTTTGGAGTAAAAACATCTACTAAAACACCTTTTTCTAAACAAAGAGTACCATGCTCATCATTAGTAGAGAAATAAATAGAATCTCCTTTTTCAACAATATGTCTTTCACCTTTTATTGTAAATTCAAATTTACCAGATAAAACATAAGTACATTGTTCGTGAGGATGAGAATGTAATGCTCCAATAGAATTTGTTTCAAAGCAAATTTCAACTAACATAATATTATCACTATAAGTTAAAACTTTTCTTGTAACACCTTCTCCAATATTTTCAAGTAATACTTCGTCTTTTTTTATAACAGTACTCATTGAATCTCCATTGTAATTAATACAATAAATTTTAAAAATTATAGACCAATATCGGATGCAACATCACTCATTGCTTTAATAGCTATTTCCATTATTTGAGATAATTCCATACCCATTAATTTAGAGCCTTCTTCAATAACATCTCTATTAACACCTGCTGCAAAACTAGCTGTCTTAAATTTTTTCTTAACACTTTTTACACCCATACCTTCCATTTTTGTAGGTCTCATGAGAGCTGTTGCGTTAATTAGTCCACAAAGTTCATCAATTGTATATAAGACTTTTTCCATTTGTAATTTAGGTTCAATATCTGTACAAATTTTCCAACCATGAGAACAAATTGCTCTGATAAACTTATCATCAACATTTTCTTCTTTTAACAATTCTTCTGTTTTAACACAATGTTGTTCTGGCCATTTCTCATAGTCTAAATCATGAAGCAAGCCAACATTACCCCAATAATTTTCATCTTCATTATAATATCTTGCAAAAGCCTTCATAACAGCTTCAACAGCTTTTCCATGATTAATCAACGCTTCACTTTCATTGTATTTTTTTAATAAATTTAATGCATCTTCTCTAGTCATATTTTTCCTCTTTTCTCAATAGTATAACATCTTTAATAAAATATAATAAAGAATATTCACAAAAGCCAGAGAAAATTATTAATAAAAATACTACCTGATTATTAAATATTTGATATTACATTAAATCATCATCACCAATTTTAATTATTGAATGAGTCTCTTTCATTAAAATTGAACATTGAATAGAAGAATTTTCAATTGTTTGTTTATTTTGCAAATGATTAAACATTTGAATTATTGCCAAATAAGTTTGTCTAGCCTGATGCTGATAAATTGTAGCTGATTAAGCCCCATTATATAAATATTCTTTTATATTTCTTGTATATTCATGGCCAATATGGAAAGCGATTCTTTTTGATCTTGTTTTTTAACAATTGTAGCAAAAGGTATATTACTGTTAGGCAAAATAATTGAAAATGAAAAATTATTTACTGCACAGAAAATAATCGCATTAACATCCATTTTTAATAATTTTTCTAAAGCTTCATTTTGTTCTGTGTAATTATAACTATTTGTTGGAATTTCAA
>RZYO01000213.1 GCA_009930325.1 Spirochaetia bacterium
ACCTCATTCATATAATGGTGGATTAACACCTTTTGAGGCACGCACTATTACTTAAAAATTCGTACCTAGTGTTACAAAAAGGCTTGACCATTACAAGATTATTATGATCGGTTCAATGAGAAACCTACTTCTACAAAGTTTAAAGAATTATATGAATATCCAGATCCAATAAATTATATTCGTAAATTTGGTAAATGGAATGAAGGATTAAAGTTAGCGGGATTTAGTGATAGTTATATAGGATATAAAGAAATTAATCTTCCAGAAGAAAAAAAAAGTAATATTATTAAAGAGCCCTACAGACCTGAAAAAATTAGGAGATCTGATTCTACCATAAAATTTGGGAAATGGACCAAAGCCCAGGATGATATTTTAATTAGAAACTATCAAAAAATCAACTATGGGGATATAGCTATAAAAATAGCTAAAAGTGAGAAAGCAGTTAAGTCTAGAGCCTATAGATTAGGAATTACAAAAGATAAATATAATCCGCTAAGCTGTATATCTGGAGACTTATGGGCGGAAAAAGAAATTGAATTATTAAAAATGGAATATAGTCATAATCCTTTAATAAAAGATTTAATTCCGAGCCGTTCTTATTCGGCTATTATAAAGAAAGCAAATAAAATTAATTTAAAAATGAGAAGAGGCAATTTAATCCTAAACTCTAAGTTTTTTGAAAACTTAAATGAAAAAAGTGCTACAATTGCAGGATTTATTGCCGCAGATGGCTATGTTAATTTTGCTGACCACTATGTTGAGATTACTTTAAAAAAAGATGATAAAAGTTATCTTCAAAAAATTTTAAATTTAATGGAATGTAATGGTAAGATTTATGTTAGTGGTAATAGGGCAAGAATAAAAATAGTAAATCAAAAACTTGTTGATGATTTATTATTATTAAATATTACGCAAGCAAAAAGTAAAACATTAAAGTTCCCCCTGAATCTTGAATCGAAATTATCCAGTCATTTTATTCGGGGATATTTTGATGGAGATGGCTCTATTATTATTAGCATGAAGAGAATTTCAATTTTAGGAACTTTAGACTTCTTATCAACAGTTAGTATGATAATAGCTGAGCAATGTTCCATAAAAAGAAATAAGCCAAGTGTGAAAGAGAATATATATGATTTAAGGTATCATGGAAAAACAGCATTAGTCGTTTTAAACTGGTTATATAAAGATTCTGTTTTGAGTTTAGATCGGAAAGAATATCTATATAACAGATTTAAGGAGATGTATAATAAATAAACATGCGTACATTTTTCGTACTTTGAGTTTAATAAAGCCATATAATTAGTATAAAAAGTATAGATTTTTAATAATATTTATACCAAAAATAAGCTAAAATACAGGGAAAAACAAAGACTTAATAGAGTGGGAGTAGCACTCAACGAACCGAGTGACAGTGAAGGTGAGTTGAAGGTGCTACTCCTAGGTTGGTGAGATATGTAACGACTGAAAGGGGTTACATATCCGCAACCTACGGCGGGAGTAGAATTCTAAGAACAATTAAATTTATTATAAACCATCTTTCAAATTTACCTTTACTCTCAGGAGAATAAGGCCTTGCAAAAGAAAGAATGGTGAATGTTAAAACTTAAAGAACTTGCGGACTGACACCGATAACATAAGTAACAAATGTTGTAGGAGGGGTGTCATGAAAATTAATAATAACCTATTTAAAGGATATAGAATAAAAGAAAATAAGACTGAACAGAAGCCTAAGTCTGAAATCCAAATTATGCTAGAACAAAGGGCTAAGGATATTGAGGATACAAATATTCATTACAAAAAAGATGGTATTGCTAGAAGGATTGCAAGAGGAGATGAAATATCTCCAGAAGATAGAGCATTTTTAGCTAAACACGACCCTGACCTACTTCGTAAAGCAGATATGGCTGCCAGAAAAGGTAAAGAATTAGAAAGAAGGCTAAAAAATGCAAAGACAGAACGTGAAGCAAGGGCAATAACGACAGAGGCAAGCATTGAGATACAACAAGCTTTTAAGAATAATGATGAAGTTTATGCAGACCTCTTATCGGAAGCATATAGAGAAGTCAGCCTAAATAGAAAGCAAAAGAAAGCAGATAGCCCAGAAGAAAACAAATTAGATATAGAAATATAATAGGGATTATTTAAGGATAATAATCAAGCTAAAGAGTGAAATATGGTTATAGCCTTGCCAAAGGATTATAAATAATATCATACTATGAGTATCTTACATGGCTATTTCCAAAAAAATAACTTTAAACTTAGTTAATCGAAAGAAAAATACTAGATCCCTTAGTCTTTTTAGACATATCATATCCTAGTTCATAATATTGATTATTGTTGAATTCAAAGGTCTTAATTAAATCAAGCCCTAGCTTTTTAGTATGGGAATAGTAGGATCTAGGATTGATTTGATTGATAAAAGTAATCATTATTGGATACCTTTTACTCATTTGAGCTCTAGAAAACTCAAAAATATTTGGTAGAACTTCAGTGCCTCTATAGTCCTTGTGAATACAAATAGGTCCATATTGATATGAGTTTTCTGTAGAAAGAACTTGAGCTAAGTACTTTGTATTAGGTAAATCCTTTATCATATGTTGAAAAAGTGGGCATGCTGACCAATACTCCCAAGAGCCTGCCATTGCATAAGCTACAATTCTATCTCCATCACAAGCTATAGCAAGACCATTTTCTTTTTCAATTAAATCTTTGAATTGACTTTCGGTAAATAAAGTTGTGACAAATCCATCAACTTTATCCTCTTCACTTACAGTGGATATATGATATTGTTCCTGTAATTTAGAAATATGTGGAATGTCTATTAATGTAGCATTTCTATAAATCATAAAATCCTCTCCTTTAAAATTGATTGAAAAGTATCCTTAATCTGATTATACCATATGAAAAACCAAAGTTATAATGACTACAGCCTTAGCTGAAACACAATTAGTAATACAAAATCTTAAGAATATATTTACAAAAGAAAATTAATATAAAGAGACTTTAGTATTCCAGTACCTTTAAATTAACAGAAGGTCAGTTATTAGATTCAATTAATACATGCTTAGTAAAAGATTATAGAGTAGATAATTTTAATGAATTAAAACCAGTAGTGATCCAGTTAATCTAGTATATAAATAACATCATTAGCGAAGGTATATAGGACAATTAGTCTTTGATATGCAACTGGAACTGGAACTGGAACGGGTAAAATAAATTTAAAATGTATCCAAAACAGACGAATAGAACGGAAATGAACGGTAAAATAATGGCTAAATTGAGGGGTTTAATATATAGTTGATGATATAAATGTAAATGGTAAACTAAAATCCATAGAAAATGGCCGATAGTAACGGATAATTTTTGGCAAATAATAATCCATAGTTATTAAATTTTTATTCAATCCGGA
>RZYO01000214.1 GCA_009930325.1 Spirochaetia bacterium
TATTGGAAGGAATTAATAGCAAAATACAATTGGCCAAAAGAAGAGCTAGAGGATATAGGGATGTGCACAACTATATTAACATGATATACTTTCTTTCTGAAAAACTCAAATTTGATTACCCACTCTATTCGTTATAGAGCCATATACATTACCGTTAGGGTACATTTTAAAAACAGCATTATGAAACGATTACTTATAATTTTTATGGCATCAATCCTAACGATTGGATTGAAAGCACAGGACGTAAAAACAATTTACAATAAGTCAAAATCTTCAATTGTTTTAATTGTAACATATGATTCTAATCAAACTCCTCTAGCATTGGGAAGCGGATTTTACTTTGAGAAAAATTTAATTGCTACAAATTATCATGTAATTGAAGGCTCGAATAAAATAGTAATAAAAAATCTTGGGACACAGGCAAAATCAGAAAATGTCAGGGTAAAAAGCTATTCCGAAGAACTTGACGTAGCTATTCTGGAAGTTGGGGCAATGAATTCAACCAGTTTGCAACTTAATACCATTACTCCTGAAATAGGCGATAATATTTTAGCAATTGGCAATCCCAAAGGATTGGAAGGTACAATTTCAACTGGTATTGTAAGTGGAATCAGAGAATTATCCAAAACATATAATTTAATACAAATAACGTCCCCTATTTCTCCCGGAAGTAGCGGAGGTCCTGTATTGGATTCTAAAGGAAATGTAATTGGCATTTCAACTTTTACATTACATGATTCTCAAAACTTAAATTTTGCAATTCCATCAAATGCAGTACTCAATTTGAAAAGTAAAAGCATGAAGTGGGAACCACAAATATCAAATATTTCAAGACAAGTAAAAACCACAGAAAGTGTTGTTTTATCGTTTTTTGAGAAGGAATCTTCAGAATTCAAAGAATCAATTGCTCTTAAAAACAACTCAAGCCTAACAATTAAAAATATAAAAGGATTAATTCTTTACTATGATGAAAGAGGAAATCCATTAAGTTATCAATTCATTACCCTTGAAGATGTTTTGCCTCCAGGAATGTCAAAACTAAAAACAATACGAAGTTTCGACCAAGAACAAAAATTTTGTTACAAATACGGGAAAGATGATTATAGAGTAAGTGATTACGAATTTACTGTTCGTTTTAGGCTTTTAGATTATGATGTCATTGAAAGTGATTTCATGGACAATTTATTAGGAAACTGAGATGAAACCATTTAATCCATATAATAGAGAACATAATCTTCATTGGTCGGTGTTACAGCTAAGTACATTATTGGGAAATGCAATTGAAAAAAACAGCTCAACGTATATTTCATATGCTGCATTAGAAGGAAGAATGATTATTGAAAGAGTTGAATTTGAAATTCTTGTAATGGCAGCCCATGAATCATTAAATACAGACTGGCAAGATTTAATTGAAAAACAAAATGGAATTCAAAAAGTAAATTCAAAATACAAGGCACTAAAATTTAGGTATCAGTCTTTTACCGAAGCTTTTTCGAAAGTAATTCTCATTGATTTACCATTAAAAACATTTGAGTTCAAAAAAGCAGAAGATTTTCAATCAAGACTTTCTCAATACATCCATATTTATACACGAAAACCAGAAGAACTTCTATTTGAAGGTGAATTCATACAAAGCGGCATAAAATTTATAAAGGAAACAATCTCATATTTAGAAAATATGTTTACAATTCAAGATGGAAACTATGTTTTTGGAGTACTCAATTTTTCAACTCTAAAAAATGGATTTGAAATTGAATTTAATAATTGGCTTAAAACAGTAGATGAAGATGTCGAAGCATTAACAGAAAGATTACATAAAATTGCAAGCAATTTTAAACCATAAATTGACCTAATCCTATGTACCTAAAAATAAACTCACTCGAAAAAAACGTATTGCTGGAATTACGCAAAGTTTGTAAGCAATCGAAAGAAGGAGATAATTTGTTATCTGTTTCAGAATTTAAACTCAACAAACACTTATTTTATCAATTAACTGTTGCAATTGTAGTCTTTACTATTCTTATATTTTCAGTCGGCTGGAAAGAAATCTACTGGATTTATGGTGCAATAATTCTTTTTAGTTTTTTCCTGTCCAGATTTATTTATCTCTCCTACTTCTCATCAAAAATAAATAAAAGTTTCCTGTATTTTGACGAAAATGTAATTATTAAAAAGGATTTAGATTTTATAGAGATTTATCCACTAAATCAATTGTCAGCAGTAAATTTTGCAAATGCTCAAGGTGAAAATTTTGTTATGATTAAACTTTCATTTGGAAATGAAACTATGTTTTTCCCATATGAAAGAGCGTTTAAAAATGTGCTTGAAAGGTTTGCCAGAAATATTACCGTTTCAGCAAATGCCAAAAAGAGAGGTATTCTTTCTAATAGGTTTCCATTTTCAAATCAAATTCAAGACCTTCTTTATTTGCATGAGAATAGTAAAGCTTCCAAAAACAAATTCAAATTTATAGCAATATCAGTTATTATTTCCTCTTTAATATTAATAATTGCAGTACCATATTTTTTGGATTGGAATTCTTTTCGGGAGGCAAAAAAAATAAATACTTCGACAAGTTTTCGCAATTATATAAAAGAGGACAGAAATCATTTGTACAAAATTTCCGCCAAGGAAAAAATTAAAGGAAAATATGATGAAGCAATAAACATTTACAATAAAACAAACGCTGATGATAAAAGCGCGATAATCAAAATATTGCAATATTTAAAAGACAATGAAATCTATTACGTTGATATTTTATTTCAAAACGACAACAGAATTAGAGATATAAGTAAAAATTACGATGTTAGAATTAGGAGTGCAGAAAATTCATTTACAACTACTAAAAATAAAGACCGAGAAAAGGAATTAATATCTACCCTAAACAAAACATTAGGTTCAATTTTCCCATCAGACATTATCTGCATTGAAGAAATTACCGACAGAAAAAATGTTCCGAGAATTGAAATAATTTACTCATATACTAACAGTGAAGAAGGTTCTCTTTATTATCCTGTCGCACAAGAAAATATAAATGAATATCAAAGAGATTATTATTATGGATTGACAATTTATTGGCATTTCAAATTATTTGTTCCGACAGAGAAAAATTCAATTTACAGTTTTACATTGAAATCAAATCCGGCAGTTCAATTTTCAGCTGAAACGAGTAATACTGACAATGTATATTCAAATATGGTTTACTCTGCATTTAAAGATTTTGACACAGAATTTAAAAAGCATTTTTTGGGAGATTAAGAAAGGAAAAAACGTGCCCTAACGGCAAAATATAATTAATTGCGGTTTCGGTGCTGATAATCAACATTATCACCCGCATCAACCTCGGTGCTTTTCGACAGGAAAGTGCCACGCATTCCGCAACTAATCATATTTGCGGAACGTTA
>RZYO01000215.1 GCA_009930325.1 Spirochaetia bacterium
TTTTGTTGTTATAGACTCATATTTTAGTGTATAATATTTTGAATATCCTCAAAGTAAACAGAAGAATATGCCAAATAATGACATTAGTTTAAAGTATTTCAATTAATAAATTTAATACATGGCTATGCCTTAATTTGGCGTATCACTCTGTTATTTTTGAAGGAAAAATATTGATTATGCCAATTATAATATCATACGATACTTCTACCTCAACTAAAGAGAGGTGGGGATATTGGTTACATGAAGATAATAGCTCAGTTTATAAAACTCCTTTATCTGAAAGTGATTTTAACGATATAAATTATTTTGTGAAAGATATGAGTATTTCAATAAGATATGATCCTGATGATTTTGATAGAACTGATTTAATTAGTGATGTTTTTGAAGAGCAAAATTTCGAGATATATAACAAGTTGTCTGATTTCACACATTTCTATTTTCTGTTTGAATATTCTCCTGATAGTCCTTTACAAATTGATGAAATGAGTGAAATAATGATGAAGTTTTTTAAGTTAGTAATAGCTAATGATTCGGAGCCAAAATATTATTTTTTTGCAGCTGAATCACGCAATAAAATTGCAAATTCACTTTGCATTGAAATCCTAGCAGGAAAATTGCAATCTTATTAAAATTCTTTTTTTAAATAAATATTGTTTTTTATATAAATATGTTTCATATTTTTACATTAATTTAAATTTTCACCATGGCAAAAGTATTTAGAATTACACCCAAACGAATAAAGAGGAATAATGGAACAGTTCTGACACCGGATATGACGATTACAGTAACAACTCTTCATCATACTTCAGATCCATTTTATAATGGTGCAAAAGAGATAAGAGAAGCATACATGAGACTCTACAGATTTGATTATACAAAGGCGAATTGTTATAAAAGTGATTTTAAGGTAGAGAGGTTGGATTAAGACATAAATAATAAAAAGAACATTAAAACTTTAATATTATGAGAATAAAAAGTATTGAAAAACTTTTAGCAGTAGTGTTAAGTATAAAGAAAAAAAATGATGCAGTTCTTGATGCAACAGGAGGTCGTTTTAATATATTCCAGACACTAGGCGTAAATCATTATGAAAACAAACATTCATTGATATTAGCAGCCTTATTAAACCCAGGTGGGACCCATGGACTAAAAGATGAATTTTTAAATTTATTTGTAAAAATGATAGCTCAGAAAAACAGTAGTTTAGATTTTGACTGCAGTAATGTGACTGTTATAACTGAGCATGTAATTACTGATGGAAGATTAGATATTATAATCAAAAATCCAGAACAAGCAATTATTATAGAAAATAAAATATATGCTCGTGATCAATCAGAACAATTAATAAGGTATAATAACTATGCTGAACAAAAATATGACATCGGAAAATATATAATACTTTATCTCACTTTATGGGGCAACGAAGCTAGCAAACAAAGTAGTGGAGCTACTGAATATATTTGCCTTTCTTATGAAAACGATATAATAGAATGGCTTGAAGAATGCTTAAAAATATCATTACGTCATCCTACTGTAAGAGAGACATTAGTCCAATATATCAATCATTTAAAACAACTAACAAATCAAGATATGGAATCAAAAAATTCAGAAGAAATAGTAAAAGCTTTAGCAGATAATGTTGAATCATCAATAATCGTTTATCAAAACTTCAATAACATGAAATCAATGTTAATTGAAGAAATGGTTAAAAGGGTGTCTGAAAAATTTGACTTAAATTATTCTTTGAAAAATGAAAATAGTTTCCATTTTTACAAAAATGATTGGCCAACAGGTGCAGGTATTTATTTCGCGGAAAATAACAAACAATTATATTTTGCTTTTAAAAACCAAGCAGCCAGCGTAGGAAAAGCTGAACCACAGTATTTAATTAAAGAATTATTTGATATAGACCCCATACCATTTGATCAATATGGTTACAAACTTATTGCACCACATTGGAATTTTGATAATGAAATACTTATTGACATAAGTAATGGTAAATTTGAAAAAGAAATAGTTATTAAATATTTAGATTTAGCCTTAAGATATTTGGAAAAAAATGTCAATGTGGAAAATAATATCAAGGAACCATTTAACGGTTAATTTTCGATGTTAAATAAGCATTGCGCATCTCCTTCACAATCTCCTTAACCTCCTCCCTAAACCACTCAGGTTTTAGGACTTCAACTTGGGCTCCGTGCGATAAAAGTTCTTGCCGAAAGTCGTAGGTAGGTTTAATGTAGTATTCAAAAATGGTGTAGTAGTCATTGGAGGTAATCACCTTTTGTGAGCTGTGCAACGGAAGTGATTTTATATAGGCATCCTGTCTTTTGAGTACCTTTATCCGGACAATTTCAGTTGGGATGTCTTCTCCTGAGATGATACCAAAGCTCTCATCGAAAAAGGATTCAAAATCTACATCTTTGGGTAGATCAAATGTACTCTCAGTTATTTCAACACGTTTTAAACGATCCAGTGAGTAGGTTTGCAATTTAGCGCTGTAAGGATTATAAGCAAGAAGATACCAGCGTTGTTTAAATACTTTTATAAAGTATGGGTTTACATCGAATGTTGCCGGATTGTCTTGCCAGAATGCCTGGTAGGTAATCTTTAAAGTGAAATTATCGCGCATGGCTTCAATTATGGTGTTCAGGTATTCCTGTCCGAGTGGTATTTTCTCAAACAGGATGCGATGTCTGATCTTGTGACTCTCATTGATGAGGTTGTTTACTGCAAATGTGTTCAACAGCCAGGTTCTCACCCCACCTTTTTCTATATCTTCTGAGTTTTCAATGTAGTACTTATAGCCGTTGCACTTGTTACACTCAATGTTTATGTCAAACATCTGTTCGATTGCTTTGCGATGGTTGTGAAACGTACGCAGTGGATAATCTTCCTGTTCGTAGTTGAGAGACGACAGTTGCCAGTGCTCATTGATCTCTTCAAAGGTTATATCACTTTTCCGATATATGAGATCTACCAACCATACATATCGGTTAAAGAGGCTGGAGGTGCTGTCTTTACTGCTTTTTCTTTTGTTTATCATATTTTTGATTCTTTGGTTGTCAATGGGTTATTAAGTTTTTTTATCTCAAACATAATATTATTATACGCCAAATATTTGCACAAGATATAGTATAATTCTTAAAGAATAAATATTTTTCAGAAAAAGTCTTATGGCTGTGCAACATTTTGGCATATATGTGGATTATTTTTGTAAAAGACAATAAACAGATGAGCTTTGCATGATTTAAACTCACATATTGAAAGACTTCAAAAAAATCTCTCTGAAATCAAATTAAAGTTTGGAAATGGAATTGAGGAATTTGATTGTTATTTTATCTGTAAAATTCATACCTCAAAAAATAATATTTACAAT
>RZYO01000216.1 GCA_009930325.1 Spirochaetia bacterium
CGATTTTTAATTGGAATTACTCAATATTGTCTTGAAATTGACTCTTGAATTTGAAAAATTTTTATTTTCAATAAAAGACAAAATCGCTTGCGGTTGACACCCTTGATTCGATCTTTGTAATACGGTAGTAGCTTGAATAGATGGATAAAAAGAAGAATATTTACCATCATCATCAATTTGGGATGATTTCAAATCTAGAGTTTTTTGCAATATTGATGAACTTTTATTTAACGCTTGATTTACGGCATCATCTATACTTAAGTCTCTTGAAAATGCCGAATTGAGAAATATAATTGATATCATAAAAATAAGTATTAATACTTTTTTTTTCATATTTTATCCTTTTCTTTATTTTATTTAATAGAATAAATTAATTATTGTTTTTCTACTTCTTTCAAAATAGAATCTATATTATTTTTTAATTTAGCTCCAACTTTAAGAATTACTTCTCTCTCTTCATCACTAATTCCTACTCTTAGTTTATCCATAATGGGATGAACTTTTTCTCCTATTTCTTTTCCAATTTCAAAACCTTCTTTTGTTAATATTCCTATTTGAAACCTTCTATCACTTTCTAAAGCTTTTAATTCTAAATACCCAAGTTTATTTAATCTATCAAAGGCTTTTGAAACATTAGATTTAGAATAAGAGCCACATTTTATAAAATCACTTGCTTTTGCTCTTCCTCCACGAATAAAGAAAAATAATAATGCATGCGATTCCATTCTAGATAAATCATGATTTTTCCCTACATTTGCAATAGTATCGAAAACGAATTTTGTCATCGCCTTTGTATATTCCATTGTATCTTCAAAAAAACTATGCATATATACACTCACCTCTTATAAATTGAAAATAATAACTCCTAATAGTTATATTTAACAACTATTAGTTTTTATAACTGTATTTACTCATTTAGTCAATATATTGATTTAATAAATTTGTATAATCAAACTCTTATAATATAAAAAGAGGCTACTACAATAAATGTAATAACCTCCCAAAAAAGTTTGTTGTTAATCTTTTTTTATTCCCAAGATTCACCTGTTAAATAACGATAGAATGCATTATTTACATAAAACTTTCTAAGTTCAACTGGAGCATCTGTTAATTTTTTAATATTAGCAGCTAATTCATCTTTTGTTTCTTCTAATGTGAAAGGATGAATTGAATATCCACCTTGTGTTGCAACACCATCATAAATTGCTTTATAGGCATCTTCATCATGCATATCAACAGTACTATATAGTGGTTGCCACCAAGCACCAGAGATTAATTTTACATCACTTCCTTCAGCTTGATTTTCACTATTTTTCTTAGAATACTGTTCAATAATTCTATTAAAGTCTAGTAATTCAGCTTCATTATCGAATTCAAATAATGCATCATATTCTAAAGCATGAACTAAATATAAATCTTCACTATATTGTTCTACATAATATGAATATGAAGGTTCTGGAATTGGACCCCAATCTAATAGATATTGGTAGATAGATACTTTTGGCTCAATTTGAATTTTTGCATCAATGCCTTCACTATTTAATAATGCAATTAATTGTTTTAAATGTTTTTCTTCACAGTGACCATATTTAATTGTTAATGAAGGGATAAAATTAGAATTAAATCCTTCTTTCTTTAAATTATAACCTGTTGAAGCTTTTGATTTAACTAATTCTTTACCAACAATATCTAAATTATCATCTGAATAGATGTAATAAGAATTAAAAGCAGAAGCTACTTTATTTAAAATATCTTCATCAGAAACTTTTCCAAGATAATTTCTAGCTTCCCCATTTACTTGTAGAATATTCATTAATAATGTAGTTGCAATAACTGAGTCGATATCATTATCTTTAACAATTTTATTAACAGATGATGCTTCAATTAAATGTGCATCTAAAGCACAAGCAACAAATCTTACATCATAACTACCTACTTTACTTACTCCGTAATAATCTAGTCTTGCTTGAGCTTTTTCACTTGTATAAGTTAGAGCTAATTCTTCAAAATCTGTTGCTTTAACTAATGCAGTAAATACATCTTTTGCATCTGATAAATCTTTTTCACTAATTTTAGCAGCATCAGCGATAAAGGTCTTTGTTGCAATTGAAGCATCAACCAAACTTATTTGACACATATTCTCTAGATAAAGAGAATCGTCTTTTACATCACTTTGTAAAGCACTACTAGTACTTGTGCAACCACTTAACCCAATAACAATTGCTGTTATTCCAATTAATAATTTTAATTTTTTCATAACTTCCTATACAGTAGTCTTTTACTGCATTCTCCTCCATATTTTTTTGATCGTCTTTGATCTTAAAATCGAATTATTTTATCTCTTACCCTTGTCGTAAATTTCACCAAGAGCTCTAGGTGCTTTATTAGATTTTGAGAAAAATAGTAATAATATAAGTGTTAATACATAAGGGAAGGTCAATACTAAATCACTATAACTACTTGGTAGAGATAACTGTTGAACTAAAAAATATCCAATACTTCTTGCAAAACCAAAAATTAGACACGCTAGTAATGTATTTGAAATTTTCCAGTTTCCAAAAATATATGCTGCTATTGCTAAATACCCATAACCAACAAAGATGCTTGGAGAAAAATTTGTTGAAATAGAATAAGCAAAACACATACCACCTAATCCTGACATAGCTCCACTAATAAGTATTGCAATTAATCTTATATGAGTAACATTTTGCCCTGCTGCGGCAACAGATTGTGGATTATCACCACAGGCTCTTAGCCTCATTCCAAAGGGTGTTTTATATAATATATATGCCATTATCAATGCAATTATTACAATAATAAATTCAAAAACATATACATCTGTAAAAAAGGCTCCAATTATTGGTATATTTGAAATAAAAGGTACTGTTACTCTTGGAAAGACAAACAGCATAAACTTATTTGAAGATTGACCAAATATTGAAATATTCAATTGGTTTGTTAAAAATGCAGTAAGAGAAACAGATAACATATTAATAACAACACCACTTATAACTTGGTTAGCTTGAAGCTTTAAGACAATTAGTGCATAAAGCATTGCAAATAAAGCTCCTCCAACCATTGCAGCAAATAAAGATATATAAACTAATGCACTTTGAGAATCTACAAAAGATGATGTTAGTAGAGCAACAATAAAGCCACCAAAGAAAGCACCCATTCCAAGTAAACCTTCTAATGCTAGATTAATTACTCCGCTACCTTCACAGAAAATACCACCAATTGAAATAATAAATAGAGGCAAAGTGAATGCCATACTTTCAATTACCCAAATTCCCCCCAGAGTTTTACATGGTAAGATAAAAACCTCTTAAATGTTCGTTTTTTTAATAAAAAATGGACAAAGGGGTTTACTTTTA
>RZYO01000217.1 GCA_009930325.1 Spirochaetia bacterium
ATACCAATTAAGAAAATAAGTTATTATTGAAATAAAACAATAACACTTTCTATCTAATAAAAAGATAGTTTTCTCTCTTATTGGACAAAGTCGCTTTCATCATACTTGGACATTATCACTTCCTTTTAAGAAAAAACATTTATTTTTTATTTAAACCTATTGACAATAAATGATAAATTCTATAGTTTAACACTTGTCTTTTGGGGGCGTAGCGAAGCTGGTTATCGCGTCGGCCTGTCACGCCGAAGATCGCGGGTTCGATCCCCGTCGCTCTCGAAACATAAATCCTTACTAAAATTAGTAAGGATTTTTTTTATTTTTTACCTAAAAAAACAAATCAATTATATTATACTATTAATAAAAACATCAAATATATTTTATATAAATAATTACATATAACTAATTTATTCATTTCAATTTTGTGGAATTTGTAATTATTGAACCATAAATTATCAAAAAGAAATAGAATATTCAATTATGAGTAAAAACAATGTTTATGTTAAAAAAAAATTGCAAAATTACAAAATCATGTTACTATTAATTGTTAGTAAATAACTATTTATGGAGGTTTTTTATGGCAAAAGATGCTCCCGTTAAAAAAAACGGAGTTTTAAGTTGGTACTTTAATTTTAATTTATTGTACAGAATCTTAATTGGTTTAGTTTTAGGTGCTGTTGTAGGTATTATCTTAGCAGCAAGTGGAATAACTAGTATTCCTGGTTGGTTACAATTACTTGGTGATATTTTTGTTCGACTTTTAAAAATGATTCTTATCCCAATTGTTTTTTCAACTTTAGTTGTTGGATCTGCTTCAGTTTCACCTGCAAACTTAGGAAAAGTTGGTATTAGAGTTGTAGCAATTTATTTAGTAACTTCTGCTGTTGCAGTAGCTATTGGATTAATAATGGGTGTAATCTTTAGACCTAATGCACAAATAGCAGCATCAATGGTTGCAGAAGCTGCTGGTAAAACAGCAAATGTTTCAATATGGGATACAATTGCTGAAATAATTCCAAAAAACATTTTCTCTTCTTTAAATTCAGGTACAATTCTTCAAATTATCTTCTTTGCAATTCTATTTGGTTTAAGCCTATCATATTTAAAAGTATCTAAAGATGAAAGACTTGAAAGAATCGGAAATACAATGTTTGATTTATTTGATGGTTTTGCTGAAATAATGTTAAAAATGGTAAAAAGCATAATGGAATATGCACCAATTGGTGTTTTTGCATTGATTTGTGGTGTATTTGCAAAACAAGGTGCACAAGTTGCTGGTTCTTTAGCTATCGTAACAGTTGCTTGTTTCGCTGGTTACCTTGTTCACATTTTACTTGTTTACACAACAATTTTAAGAATGGGAAAAATTGGTATTAAAACATTCTGGAAATCTGCAAGAAATCCTTTCGTTACAGCATTTGTAACTCGTTCTTCAAGTGGTACATTACCTGTTACTATTGAAGCAGCAAAAGAACTTGGTGTTAAAAAAGAAGTATATTCTTTCTCATTACCTTTAGGTGCAACAATTAATATGGACGGAACAGCTATTTACCAAGGTGTTTGTGCTATATTTATTGCTTTATCAGTTGGTCATGGAATGTTTGGAATGAGTGATATTGGTTTAATCATTGTAACTGCAACTTTAGCTTCAATTGGTACTGCAGGTGTTCCTGGTGCTGGTGCTATCATGTTAGCTATGGTAATGCAACAAGTTAGAATGCCTATTGAACCTGGTACAGCTATTGCTGGCGCATATGCATTAATCTTAGGTATCGATGCTATTCTTGATATGGGAAGAACTGCTCTTAACGTATTTGGTGACTTAGCATGTACAACATATGTAGCTAAAAAATTAGGTATGTTAGAAAAAGATTCAATTGTTCAATAATAATTAATCAATAGTTATAAAAACTATAATATCCCCTTTGTTTTCAAAGGGGATTATTTTTTTTAAACTAATTAATAATGTTTATTCTTCATATTCCTTTACAGGTTGTTCTAAAGCCCACAAATAAAGATCAATTATTCGTTTCTGGGTGTTCCTAAATAAATAAGTTTTATCTTTAGTACTTAAAGAAAAATAAGAATTATAAAATTTCTTAGTTGCTGAATAATCAACAATAGCTTTTCTTTTAATTATAGTACTTTCAGTAGAGCCAATCATTGGAGTCATTAATATTATAACTCTATAATCAGTTATACAAATTAAACGTCTTTTCCCTTCAAATATAGCCGTAGCTACACAATTAATTGTTTCATCAATATTTAAAATCATTGCTAAAGGTTTTAATTCAGTTTTAAACCCATATAAATCATAAATATATAGTTCTTGCAATCTTGCTATAATATCTTTTTTTTCCATAGGATAATATTACCATGTTTTTTGTAAAAACAAAAATAAAAATATGCATACTTAGTTCAAACTAGAATGCATATTTTTTCTAACATCAAATGATAACTAATTTTTTGAAAAAACGCCAAACGCGCAAACTCTTAAACATCTACCACAGTCTATACATTTGCTATTATCTACTTCAGGAGCAGAAAAGCCTTTTTGTGTTAAAGCACCTGTTGGACAAAATCTAATTGCAGGACAAGGATGATTCTGCGGACAACGATTTTTATTAATTTTAATACTCATATTTTTTATCTCCATAATATTTACTATATCCATATATATAAAAAAAAATAAAAAAAAAGTATGTAACAAACTCACTGAGAAACACTTTTTATAAATGATGGAACTATTTACTCAAGATAATTATTAATACATAATATTTGTAAATAAGTTAAATGACAAAAAATAAAAAAAACTAAGGATAATCATGATAAACAAAGATAAAGAAGCCTTAATATTTGTAAAAAATTTTTGCAAAACTTTTTATTATAAAAGGAATGTAGAAGAATCTTTAAAATATCTTTCTGACAAAATCATTTGGACTGGACCAAATAAAAAAATTGAACTATCTAATTATGAAAAACTAAAAGCTATCTTTTCAGTAGATGTTTCATTAATCTCTTCACCATTTAATATTTATCCTATTTCTGAAATCACATTTGAAGTAACACCTGATGTTTTTAATATTAATTATTCATTTAAACTATTAAACAAAAAAACACAAACAAATATTGAAATTAATCTGTTTGCAACTGTAAAATATACTGATAATAAAGCTCAAATTGTCTCTGCAAAATTTGATTATATTAAATCACCAGATTTTTTATCAAACTCCTTTATTCAACATGCGAGAGGAGGTTTTGAACCGGCACGGAAAGTTTGGACATTTTAATAAAACTTAATCTTCACAAAGTACCACATTGAATCATATATTTAGAAAAGATTAGTTATGATATACTA
>RZYO01000218.1 GCA_009930325.1 Spirochaetia bacterium
ACATCTAGTAGTATTGGAATCTCTTGCTCACTAGAAGGTGACTGATAGAAAAATCTATAATGTTCTTTAGTAATATTATTTTTACCTCTTCTTTCTTGTTTTTCCTTTCGAATAAAAGGGTAAATTTTAGCAGCTTCATTTAAAAACTCATCAAGATTAATATGAGGTTCTACAATGATATCAATATCTGTTGATAATCGATATGGTTTATTCAGTAATAATACAAGTGATGTTCCACCTTTAAATACAAAAGGCAAATTAACTCTTACCAAACTTTCTAATAGACCAAAAGCAAAAATCATACGTTCAATTAAAAACTCATCTAAGTTTTTGTATGTCTTCTTAATAGAGGTTATGTGCGCTTTTGTAAATGAGTTTTTACCTATCATTTAGTTACCTCACTAGGATCATATTTTTTGACAAATTTTTTCGTGATATCAATTAAGTTCCTTCTTTTCGCATAAGAATAAATGGTTTTTATATTAACCTTATACGTTCTAAATAGATTATCAATAATAGTCGCATATTCTGATTGACTAAACAACTTGGACACTAAATCATTAGAAAATAAGTCAACGATAAGCTTCTCCACTTTGATTTCATATGATTCTTTGTTCATTGGAGCACGGCTTACCAAACTTGAAACAATGATTATATTGTCTTCTGCATATAAATAAAAATCTTCAGTTGTTGGATTCAATAAGATTTTATCAGTAATGTGATTACGTAAATATGTGAAAACATCTTGCATGTAATATTTTTCGACTTCAACAAAAATAACATTTCTAGATATTTGATGATTTATCCATTCATTAAATATTTTTGTTTCATAAATTACTATATCTAATTTAGGATACTTCTTACTTATTAATTTTTTCAATAGTTTCTTTTTTTCCGTTTGTACCTTTGGCGAATAATCCTTAAGCACACCTTTGTAGTAGTGTTTGGAATCTACTTTTGTAATGTCTCCTGATTTGACAAGTTCATGTATAACCCATCTAATTGATGAGTCTTTTTCATAATCAGTAGATTTTTTTATGTAATCAACCAAATCCTCTTTTAAAATATATTTACTATTCTCAAACACATCTAACTTTATGTCATCTGACATGCCAATCACCACCTTTAATTGTATTATATATTTCGTCAGTCATTATGTCAATGCATTTTACCAATATTTCATCATTATGGCGTTTTGCATAGCCTTTTAAAAATAATAGCAGAAACTCATTTCTGCAGTTATTTTAACTATCAATTAATATATGAAGCATTATCTAAGCGGTCCTGTTTGACAATCAAAGTTCAATCATCTAGCAGCTCAAAACCTCCACAATAACTCATTACATCAAGAAACGCTTCTACAATATCATCATTATGAATAGATGAATGTAATGACTCATATAAAGTGTTAATTATAAGAGCATCCTTATATTCACAAGCTAGACAACAAGCATCTTCAAATACTTCTAAAGTGATGTCAACTAACTCTTCAATGGACTCTCCACCATAAGCATCAATTCCTTCAATTAAATAGCCCGCAAACTCATAGGCTATTCTCATGAATGATTTTGACTTGGAATCATTAATTTTATAGCCTTGGTAAATTTGGTATGCTTTCAATACACTTCCTTTATGATTTGCTACTTCTTTTTCAATGGCTTTTAAGACTTTCTCTGGATCTTTTGATATAATTTTTTCTTCCTTGATAAGAGAAAAATATTCAGGATGATCTTTAAGAATCGTTTTCAATATTTTAATGAGTTCGTTTTTTGTTAATTTATTTAAATTTTTCATATAACCTTCCTACATGTAATATAGCTTATCCGAAAAAACGAATATAGCTGTTTAATTATAACCATTTATATGCATTTGAACATCAAACGCATAGATTTACTAAAATATTATGTACACTTCGTCTAAAACCAGCATATCTATTACCTTTATAATACTCACTATAATGTATAATTTCTTCTTTTTTTAACCCAAGACTATCTAATATGTTTAGTAACTGCCTTTTTGATTTTTCTATATTGTAATCACTATAATCCAAATATTTAATAAGTTCTAAGAATTCTAAAACATGAGTATTTTCTATGTTGATTTCAAAAGGCGGATAAGACACAACCACTTTCCCATCGTATAAATGTTTAGATCTTGTATGTATCGATACATTGTTAGATAAAATCTCATAAAATGAAGAAACTTGGGAAGTGAAATTATACTTATATAAAAGATACGACCCTGTTCTGATGCCTTGGTTTTTTTGCAAGTACTTCTTATCTATAACATCTTTAAGTGATGGTTTTAAATGCGAGAATTTCTTAGTAGAACTAGGAACATAATATACCCCATTTTCGTAACGTTTTAATATGCCAAAAGAAACCAAATAAGAAACCATTTGATTTAAAGTATTGATATTTTCAATCTTTAATACATCTTGAATCTCATCTCTAACAATAGGTTCTCTTTCATCGAAAGCATCCATAATGATACTTGCATTCATATGATCACCTCTTTAATGCAATATTTTTTATATAATTATTATATCATTATTAAACTTTGAAGTAAACAAGATTAATTAAAAGAAAAAAGATAATATGCAAAATAGTTTCAACTAATGTAATTTACCAATATTTAGACTTTTTGGTATTTAGCATATCAAAAATAAAAAAGGATATCCAATCAAAAAAGATTAGTTATCCAAAGATGACTTATAGTCTCAAACATCTAGTTACTTAGCTAATTTATTATAGGCAACTTCATATTCTTCTAAAAGATCTTCTGATATATCTTTCAGTCTATCTTTCTCATAGGTTTTCTTGATAGCATATAGCGCTACATCATAATCAATATCTCCACGTGCATAAAGGTTGATAATTTTTTTAAACTTCTTAGGGTATGGTTTACCTCCAGTTAAATTTATTGCTTCAGCTAACTCTTGTTCTTTTTCTGCTGCACCCTTTTTTGGCAATTTTACTTTAAAAGGTAAACCTTTATTTAAAATGATTTGGCTCAAGAATAAATCAACCGCAGTAGAAATATTTATACCAAGTATATCTAAAATGTTTTCCACTTCTTTTTTTGTTTCTTCATCTACTCTAACATTAATATACGCATTTTTACTCACAGTATCACCTCGTATAATATTGTAACACATTTGTTATACATTATAGCGAATAAAAAGGTAAAATGTATTTACTAGTGAATATTAATTATTTTAGCACTATTATCACTATAAAGACTTTGATTTTCACTTTTTTTATTTTTTACTTAATGGCTCAATATAGGGCATATGTATCATTTGTTATGGGTAGAATAAAACACTAAATTGGAAAAACCGA
>RZYO01000006.1 GCA_009930325.1 Spirochaetia bacterium
ATTTAAAGATTTTAACAATTTGCTATATATTCTTGCTTTTATGCACTAATTGCATTTTCCCTTCCGGTTATTCATTACATTATCACTTCCTTTTCACACTTTTTAGCATTTTTTTCATTTATATACTTGCATAAGCCTAATAAATTTGGTAATCTCTCAATCGTTGCTTTGGTGCCATACCCAAGTGGTAAGGGAACGGTCTGCAAAACCGTGATGCATCGGTTCGAATCCGATTGGCACCTTAAATATTAATTATACAATGCAATAAAAAACTCCTAAATCTAAGCAGATAATAGGAGTTTGTTTTTTTTCAAAATCAACATATTGATAATTCAAAAAATTTATGTTTTAATATAAATATCAATTTAGGAGATAAGTCGGTGAGAAGATAAATAAACGGAATAAACAGAAACCTTTAATTTAAATTACATTGTAATTATTTTTGTGTCCGCGAGGGTTTTCCGTTTTAACTTTTTCTTATCAGATTCTTCCCTCAATCTAGATTTCTATATTTGGATGTCTATTTAATGTATTTCCTAAATTTAAAAAACATATCATTTTCTTATCAAAATTCAATTAAACAATTATTTAATTCAATAAATCATAGTTTTTCCAATGGCTGGACAGCTATAATTGGCCCTAACGGCTCTGGAAAATCAACTTTATTAAAATTAATTGAAAAATCAATCTATCCTAATTCTGGGACAATAAGCCCCAATTTAACAACATTTTTGTGTAAACAAGACAATGCTGAAGACTTACCCAAATTATTTTATGACCCTGACATAATAAATTCACCTCAAACTCATGAACTCCTTAGTAAGCTAGAAATAAAAGAAGATTGGGGATTCAAATGGGACAATCTAAGTGGTGGTGAGAAAAAAAGGTGCATGGTTGCTAATGCTATATGTACTAACTCTCAAGTTTTACTTGTAGATGAAATGGCTAATCATTTAGATAAATATTCTTTGAATTTATTATCAAATGAATTAAAGAAATACTCTGGAATTGGTATTATAATTTCTCATGATATTGATTTTTTGGATTCTATTTGCAAAACAACTCTTATTCTTGAACCTACAAAACAGAGCACTCAATTATTTTATTTTAATACTAAACCCTCTATTGCTTTAAAAGAAAAAGATTCATTTATAAATGATTTAAAAAAGAAAAAAAATGAAAACATGAAAGAATTGAATAAATTAAAAATATATAGAGAAATTGAAAAAAACAATATACAAACTTCAAAAAAAAGATTATCTAAAAAAAATATCAACCCTAAAGACCATTCAACTGCAGCCAAAATTGATGGAGCAAGAATTAGTGGCAAAGATAAAAAAGCTGGTGATAAAATATCAACAATTAATTCAAAAATTGATAAAAAAGCAAGAGAAGTTGAAAGCATTACAAGCATAAATAAGCATGAAATAAAAATTGAGATTCCATCTATAAAATTCCACAAATCAAATATTTTATCACTTGAAGAAAATAGTATTGAATTTTATAACAATTCTTTAATAATTAATCACCCTAATTTAAATATAGAAAATAATGACAGGATAATAATTGAAGGAAATAATGGAGTTGGAAAAAGTTCTTTAATTAATCACATAATTAATCATTTAAAAGAAAAAGGAATTAGCCATTATTACATAGCTCAGGAATATTCAAACAAAGAGAGAATTAAAATAAAGCAAAATGTTTTAAATTTAGATAAGGAGAATCAAAGCATTGCTATATCAAATGCTTTTTTACTAGGGGTAAATCCTGTTGATATTTTCAACAATGAAATATTAAGTCCTGGAGAAAATCAAAAATTATTGTATAGTCTAGCTTTTTTAAATAAGACACCTATACTTATTTTAGATGAACCAACAAACTATTTAGATATTGTGGCAATAAAAGCTCTAATTGAAGCAATTAATAAATATGATGGGGCTTTGATTGCTGTAACTCATGATAAATATTTTTCTTCTGCTATAGCCAAGAAAATATGGTATTTAGAGAAAACAGAAAACATATGCAATCTAAATGAATGCATTATTAATTCTTTTTTATAAGAAAGGAAAAATTATTTGAGATTTCAAATATCTAAAATCTCAAATAATTCTTGATAACTTATAATTGAAATATCATCACCCTGTTTTTTCTTCATCATTGCTTTATTAAGCTTTGAACTGCCAACATTTTGAGAACCAAGTATTAGGTATTTTGTTTTATTTATTACAGAATCCCCTACAAGACCTCCATTATTTACAATAAGTTGCCAAACTTGATTTCTTGCATAATTTGGGATTTCACCAGTAATTACGCAGTGACAATTTTCTAATTTATTACTTAACTTTTTAGTAACTTTAATTTGGGAGGCTCTACAGCTTCCTAAAATTTTACTAACATCCCGAATTTCAATATCATAAGGTCTATCGATTTTCAATAAACATTTATATAACATATTTACATCATCTAAAGCTCTATGAGTTTGCTCTATTTCTATACCAAAATAAGAACGAATATAATCAAGTCTATATCTTGGTAAATTATATGTATTTCTAAAAATTGAAAGACTATCAATGTATTTATTATTCAATCCAAAAAGCAATCTTCTATTTAATACATCTACATCAAAAGGAGCATTATGAGCAACTAAAATGTCATCTTTAATAAAGTCATAAATATCATTGCTAGCGATCTCTATAGTTGGCGCATTATGTACTTTTTCGTTTGTAATTCCATGAATTTTAATAACTTCTTGAGGAATTATCATTTTTGGATTTACTAACGTATTGAATGATTCAACTGGTTTGCCATCTCGAAATTTTAAGGCAGCAAATTCAACTAATTTTGAATAACAACCTAAGCCTGTAGTCTCTGTATCTATTATTGTGAAATCTTTTACTTCTTTAAAAATCATAAGTTACTTATTTTTTCTCTTTTTATAATAATATTAATCAAAATTAATTAAATTTTTTCCAAACTTCTTAATTATTTCAAATTTTGGGTCAGATGGAATAACTATTGTACTTTTAGTTCTTTTTAAAACTATATTGTGATTAAAAGACTCAAAAGAAGAAAAATTATTACCCATTCTTTGATTATCATAAGTTGTTAAACATCTTGCATATAATACTCTTTTAATTTCACCAGGCTTAATTGAAACGCCCTCTCCTTTTCCATAATATGAAGTACTGGAGCCCAAATGAATTGAAAATTCATTACTTGGACCTCCTTCATATAAAGACCAAGGTGGTTGATTTCTTCCACCATAATCTAAAACCATAGTTGAATAATCAAGATTTATATCAATATCTTCCATTAACTCTTTTGCTGGAGAAAAAGATAAGAAAATTAATTGATGATGGGGATTAATTATACTAGACCATATATGAGAAGCACTCTCTAAATCATTTTTAGCATATAAAATATCAGTAGTACCTAAAATACCTACAACATTTTTTGCATCACAAGTTCCACCTGTTTTTAAAGGGGCTTTATCTAATGGGAACGGCTTTTCACTTTCTGCTATTCTTTCAAATACTTTATCACTATCAACATCATCAAATTTATTCCATAGTTTTGTACTACTGTTTAACAAACAATTAGATTCTAAAAAAGGAGCACCAATAGTGTTATCGAAACCAACATGTAAATTTATTTCCTCTTTAGAGGTATTTTTTATATATAAGGCAGAGTAAATAACTGGTTGATTTGGAAGCACAACATCTAATCTTTTTGTTGACCATTTACTATCTTTAAACTTAGAATTATTTTTTGAAAGAACCCAAACACCACCAGTTGTTTCATCACTACCATATCTTTGAACAATCCACTTTACTCGATCTTTTTCAAAAACTGCATCTAAATAAGAATCATTTAAATCTTTATTTAAATCTTCACTTTTATTTAATAAATCATCATAAGTATTAATATTTCCAATAATCTTATCTTCTTCATTAAACTTATTATCAGTATTTTTTTTATCTATTAATTTTACTTGGTAGCCATGCAACTTATCTAAAAGAGGATCTTGATCTCTGTGTTTTATATTTTGATCAACTGTATCTTTAGAGAAAGGAAACCTGTGTAATTTATTTGAATTTACCCAGCCTCCATGAATATTCATTGCACTAAACTCAATGAGTCTTCCATTATAATCTTGGACAACAGCTCTAATTAAATCATTACTTAGTACAGTAGCATTTTCATCATCTTTGATTCTTACTCTTCTTATATCCATTATTACTTAATTCCTTATAATACTAAAAAAACATAGAACATTTTTAATATCTCGTCTATAATTATAATAAAGATGTATATTAGTACAAGGAGATTTACCATGATTAATGAAAAAAATGGTGTTTTTATTTTATCTACAGCAAATACAACATATATTTTCCAAGGGAAAGAAAATGAACACTTAGAACATTTATACTATGGTGCAAAATTAAATGAAAAGAGTATTAAAGCTGAGCTATTAAGTACAAAATATATGCAAATTGCAGGAACTTCTACTCAATATGAAGAAGAAAGTAAATTAAATTTGGGTTTAATAAAACAAGAAGTTTCTACTCCAGGAAAAGGTGATTATAGAGAGTCCTTTGCAAATATTAGTTATAATGGGGGAATGAATACTCTTGATTTCTTATACGTTAGTGATGAAATAACAAATGCAAAACCAAAAACTTTTTCTTCCATACCTGAATCATATGGAAATAGAGATGAATGTGACACATTAAAAGTAACACTAAAGGATAAAATATTAGATATAAAACTTGTACTAACTTATGGAGTATTTACTAATTGCGATGTAATAAGTAGAAAAGCCGAACTATATAATTATGCAAACAAAAATATTACAATTGAGTCTTTATACTCTCTTCAACTTGATATAGATGAATCAGATTTTGATTTAATTACTTTTGATGGGGCTTGGGCAAGAGAAAGACATATAAATAAAAGAGAAATAAAACCGGGTATAGTAATAAATGATTCAAAAGTAGGAACATCTAGTGCTCAACATAACCCTCTAATATATCTTTGTGAAAAAAATTGTAGCGAATTAAACGGTAAATGTTATGCAACAAATTTAATATATAGTGGTAACCATAAAGAATTAGTAGAAGTTACGCCTTATAACCAAACAAGAATTTTAACTGGGATAAATGATTCTTCTTTCAAATGGATTTTGCATCCTAATGAAAGATTTACAACACCAGAAGCAATAATGAGCTATAGTGAAAAAGGGCATAGTGCTCTTAGTAGTAACTTCCAATATTTTGCCAATAATAATATTGTTAGAGGATATTGGAAAAATAAAGAAAGACCTATCTTGGTTAATTCTTGGGAAGCCTTCTATTTTGATTTTGACGATACAAAAGTATTAAATCTTGCAAAAAAAGCTAAAGAAATTGGTGCTGAACTCTTTGTTTTAGATGATGGATGGTTTGGAAACAGAAACGATGATACTTCAAGTTTAGGAGATTGGATAGTTAACACTTCTAAACTTAGTGAAGGTATTGGGAACCTTTCTTCAAAAATACATAAATTAAAAATGTTGTTTGGGCTTTGGGTAGAACCAGAGATGATAAGTAAAAACAGCAATCTATTTGATACTCATCCCGATTGGGCAATAATGATTCCAGGTAGAAAACCAAGTGTTGGAAGAAATCAATTTATTTTAGATTTAAGTAGAGATGATGTAATTTGTTATCTTGAAGATACACTTTCAGATATCTTCTTATTAGGTGAAGTTGATTATGTAAAATGGGATTTCAATAGAGTTTTTAGTGATATTTATTCTTCAAATGTTGAAATAGCAAATATGGGTGAATTTATGCATAGATATTATTTAGGGCTATATAAACTTCTAGATAGATTAACTCGTAAATTCCCTAAAATATTATTTGAATCATGCTCTGCTGGTGGTAATAGATTCGACTTAGCAATGCTTTCTTTTATGCCTCAAAACTGGACTAGTGACTGTACGGATGTTTATGAAAGATTATTTATTCAAGAAGGAACTAGTTTTGGGTACCCTCTCAGTGCTATGACAAACCATGTTAGTGCAAGTCCAAATCATCAAACACTTAGACATAGTGATATTGAATCCCGATTTAATGTGGCTTCAATAGGAAATCTTGGTTATGAAATAGATTTAAATAATATTAGTAAAAATGAACTAGAACAAGTAAAAGAACAAATCAATTTCTACAAAAGATATCGCAATACACTTCAATTTGGCTTTTTAACAAGACTTTCAAAAATGTCTGATAATAATGAACGAGCAATTTGGGCAGTAATGAATAAGGATAAAAGCGAAATAATTGTTTTAGATTTTAGAACTAGAAGTATTCCAAATCCACCTTTAGAAAAATTAAAATTACCTATTGTAGATAATGAAGCTTATTATGAATTATTTAATAGACCACAAAAATTTGATCTTTCTGTTTTTGGAGATTTAGTTCAACATTTTCTACCAACAAATCTATTAAAAGGTAAAGCCGTTGATGAATTTGCTAAAATTTTCCAACTAAATATAGAAATAGCTCACCATAGAGTTTATGGAGAGCTACTTAGTAAAGCTGGATTAATTCTTAATCAAGAATATGGTGGAACTGGGTTTGAAAATGAAGTAACAAGAGTCTTAGGAGATTATGGCTCAAGATTATATATTCTAAAAAAATTAGAAATCTAAAAGCACATTAACATCTTCAACTTCTTTATTTAAAGAAGCTTTTGCAAGTGGTAAGTGTGATTTTGAACCAATCAAAATTGCACCTACTACTTTTTTATCTTCTATATACCAAGCTTCATATCTTTCTTCAACTTGCTTGCTATAACACTTTCCTCTCATCTCTCCAAAACTTGCAACTAATAAATCGTCAGCTTGGAATCTTGTAGGTAATTGTTTTGGGGGAACATACTCAATTTTATTACCTATGATATGATTTGCAACTACATTTGCAGTAGATAGAGCAACAGGCAATAAACCTGGACATTCATTATTATATTCTGCACAATCGCCAATGGCATAAATATCTTTATCACTTGTCTGACAATATTGATTAATTTTTATTGCTTTTGAAATATCTAGGCCACAGCCCTTTGCAAGAGAGGTCGATGGTCTAACTCCTGCAGCAATTAGTAAAGTATTACAAGCTAAGATATCCCCATTACTTAAAATAAGTTTCTCAACTCTTTTATCCCCTTCAACACTTTTAGCCAAAGTACTACAAATTATATTAAAATTATCTCTTTCCATACACTTTTGAGATACTATATTAGCAGCTGTTTCATTAATCTGTTTATTTAAGACATAAGAATCTCCCTGAACAACTGTTACACTGTGATTCAGTTTATTGATTTCAAGAGCACATTCTAAGCCTAAAAGCCCACCACCTAATACACAAACAGGGGACACTAAGTCATTTGTAATTTTTACAGCATCATGAAAACTTCTTAAAGTATAAATACCCTCTAGTCCAGATTGATTAAAGAAAATTAATGGATTTGACCCAGTTGCAATAACTAATTTATCATAATGCTTAGAAGTTCCATCTGCCAATAAAACTGTTTTACTTTGCCTATGTATTGCAACAACAGCCTCATGATGAATATATGATTGTTCGTTTTTAACACATAATGAGTTTAATTTATCTAAATCTCCCAAACAACTAGGCAATCTAATTCTGCTATAGAAATTAACCTCTTCATTTGAATACAAATCAACTTTAACACCTTCAGAATCTAGTTTTGAAGCTAGAGTATTCCCCGCTGGTCCATTACCGATTATTACAATATTCACAAAAATACTCCTATTTTTTTTAATCCTTATAAATAAAATAGCATGTTATTATACTCAAAACAACTTATTTTTAAATAGAAACCTTACTAATAAATAAAAAAAAATTCCCCTACAAGCTTGCACTCTTCTAGGGGATGTCGATTTAACGACAGGGGTGTTCCAGTCATCACCTCATAAATGAGGGGGAAAACAATGCTGAAACAAACAGTGGGAGAACAAAAAAACTAAAAAGTATAATAACGGGATATAATCAACCGATCCCACTGCCAGACAAATAGAATATACCATGGAATGCTATATCTGTCAATATGCAAGATATGTCAATAGATATGATTATGTTCAAATTTGAATTGATTTTTTTTATTAAAATAAACTCATTTTTTTCTTCAATTTCATATAGATTAAGAAAATAAACAAATATGAGTAACAATTGATATGTTGATATTATAATAATATTGTTATAATAATATATTCATTTTTATACAATATTGAACAAAAAAAACATAAATATATAAAAGATTAAAAAAATAGTGGATGTTAATATAAACATAATATATATTATTATTCATGAAGAAAATAAAAAGTGGCTTTAAATTAACACCTTTAAAAAAAACCTTAAATATTGATAATATTGTCACAGTTCACTATTTTGAATACCCTAGTACTTTCTTATTCAAAGGGGAATCACATGATTTCTGGGAATTCCTTTATGTTGATAAAGGAGAAGTTGGTATTACAAGTGAAAATAAAGTTTATAATTTAAAACAGGGACAAATCATATTTCACAAACCAAATCAATTCCATGATGTTTTTTGTAATGGAAAGATATCTCCAAATCTTTTAGTTGTATCTTTTGACTCTGATGCTAAATGCATGTCTTTTTTTGAAGATAAAGTATTACAAATAAATAAAAGTTTAACTTTTTATTTAAATACAATTATTAAGGAATCAAAAAAAGCTTTTAAAAACAATTTAGCTGACCCTTATTTCAAAGAATTAATAATTAATGAAGATGCTCCAGAATTTTCTTTAGATTTAATAGCACTTTCCCTTGAAACATTTTTAATCAATTTGATAAGAGATAATAATGAATTAAATGCTAATCTTCCTATATCCATACATGAAAAAGAAAATAAAAGAAGAGTACAGTTAGTTATTAATTATTTAGAAAAAAATATAAGTAACAATATTACTCTTGAAAATATTTGTTCTCAATGTTCAATGAGTAGATCTTTAATTCAAAAATTATTCAAAAATGATACTGGATGGAGTGTAATGGAATATTTTTATAGATTAAAAATTGAAGAAGCAAAAAGATTAATACGCAATGGAACAAATAATTTTACTCAAATTGCTGATGAATTAGGATACTCAACAATTCATTATTTTTCCCGACAATTTAAAAAAATAGTTGGAATGAGCCCAAGTGAATATTCAAAATCTATCCTGACATTAACAAAAGAGGACATTTATAAGCAATTCTAATTGTGCAAATTTTTTATACTATTGAATCAATACTTCACACAAATATAAACTTATACTCTTGATATCTAAGTGGAGGATGATATGGATTTTACAACTATTTTTAACAATTTTAATATAAATGGGAATCTCATTAGCTACAAAGCAAATAAAGAAGGCCATATTAATTCTACATATATTTCAAGTGTTGAAGAAAATGGACAAATTTACAAATATACTCATCAGAAAATAAACACTTTTGTATTCACAAAACCTTATCAAGTAATGAGTAATATTGAGAAAATTACTTCTCATATTCAAAGCAAATTGTCAAACTACCCAGATAAAGACTCACGTTGTCTTGAAGTTATAAAAACAAGAGATAATAAGCTTCTCTATTGTGATGTTGATAACAATTTTTGGAGAACGTATAAATTTATTGATAATGTAAAAACTTTTCAAAAAATAAATAATAATAAACAAGCTTTTTTATTAGGAAAAGCCGTTGGTAATTTTCAACAACAGCTCTCGGATTTTGATGGATCAGAACTTTTTGAAACAATAGAAAATTTTCATAATATGAACTTTAGATATACCCAATTAGAAAAAGCAATTAAAGAAGATTTAAAAGGCCGAAAAAAATCTATTGAAAGTGAGATTAATTATTTATTAAACAACAAAGACAGAGGTCAATTAATTTGGGATTATTATAAAAATGGAGAAATTAAGAGAAGAGTTACTCACAATGATACTAAAATAAATAATGTTTTGTTTTCTTTAGATGAAAAAGAAGCTTTATGTGTAATTGATTTAGACACTGTAATGCCAGGAACAATTTTATTTGATGTTGGAGATATGATAAGAACAGCAACTTCAACAGCGCTTGAAGATGAAATTGATTTTACTAAAATGCAATGTGATTTAAATTGTTACAAGGCTTTAATTGAAGGATACTTAAGCATTGCCTCTACTTTCATAAGCAATAAAGAAAAATCTTTATTAGTAGAATCAGGAAGAAATATTACTCAAATTATGGCAGTAAGATTTTTAACCTATTATCTTAATGGAGATATTTATTATTCAATTAAAAGAGAAAACCATAACTTAGATAGATGTAGAACTCAAATTGCATTAATGAAAGATATGGACTCGAAATGGGATAAACTTGAAAGTTTTGTAAAATAATATTAGAGGGATATTCCCTCTAATAATCAACAAACTCTAGTATATTTGATAACTCAGCAATACTTATTCCATAGTTTGTCATCAAAACATTTTGATCTTCACATTCTTTTAATCTGTTCATCATATATGTTCTATTAAACATACATCCAGCGCAATGAATAACTAAATCATAGTCTTTTAAGTTAGAAGGAAAATCTGTACCACTTACAAAATCTATTTGTAAATTTTCACCTACTCGATTTCTTAATAATCGAGGGATTTGAACTCTACCAATATCTTCAGTTAGAGGAGCATGTGTACAAGCTTCTGCAATAAGCACTTTAGATTTTTCATTTAATTGTTTAATTTTATGAGCAGCATACGCAAATTTTTCCACATCTCCTTTAACTGCTGATAAAAGAATAGAGAAAGAAGTTAACTTGCTCTCTTTAGGTTTCTTCTCATAAACTAGAGGAAAAACTTGACTATCTGTTATTATTAATTTAGGAGGTTTTGAAAGAGCTTTTAGTGCACTATCAATTTCATCAGTACATACGCTTACAACAATTGCTTGATGATCCAATAAATCTCTAATTGTTTGAACTTGAGGAAGTATTAATCTACCTTCTGGTGCATTAATTTGTTGAGGCATAACAAGAAGTACTAAATCATCTTTTTCTACTAACCCTTCAACAATGCTTCTTTTCTTTACTTTATCTGTATTTATTTTAATTAATTCTTTTCTTAATATTTGTTGTAAATCTGCTTGTTTGTTATATATTTTAAGAGGTTTAAGATTAAATTTAGTTTCAATAAGTTTTTCAATTATTTCGGTATTCGAATTTAAATCGACTTTACTAATTATTGGTAAAAAAGGTTTATTTATTTTTCTTAAATTATTAGCCCATTCTTCTTCTTTTTTAAAATCATTAGCAGTTGCATCAAATAATAAGATTGCAATATCAACTTTTTTTAAGGCATCTTCACTTTTTTTGATTCTAAGTGGTCCTAACTCACCATCATCATCAAAGCCAGCAGTATCTATTAATACACAAGGACCTAGTCCATACAGTTCAATTGATTTATAAACGGGATCAGTTGTTGTACCCTTAACAGGGGAAACAAGAGAAGTTGAATGCGTTGTAATTGCATTTAATAAAGAAGATTTACCACTATTTGTTTTACCAAAAATTCCAATATGAAGCCTTACACTTCTTGGAGCAGTATTAAAATTGGACATAATTTACACCTTTGAATATGTTGTCTTTATACTAACAGATGGAATTTGTCCCAATTTCCCAGATAAACTACTAATTACATCTTGAGGTGCATCAATAACAATAGTAATTATAGATACATTTTTTTTAGGATACGGCATACCCATTCTACCAATTATATATTTAGCACTGCTATGTAAAATAGTATTTACTTTTTCAACAGAATCACTTGCTTCTATAATTATTGCAATAATAGCTAATCTGGTATCCATTTTTTCTCCAAATAGAAATACTGGAGAGCTTAAGAAAAAAAGAATAAATCTTCTTGGTCTTGGAGCAGTCCTAATACTTCAGAAGTAATTTCATATAGTAATCTTTTAGATGAGAGTTATTTCTTCACTATTAGATCTTTTTTAAAAGATATCAAAAATAAAAAAATAAAACAATATATACAATAATCCTATTTTAAATACTCAAACAAAGGAATACACTCTTTAATTATATATTTATCTTTTTTCTCAATATTAATAACGTAGCCTTGTCCATTTTTTACACTTATATTTTTATAATCTTCTCTATTATAAAGTCCTAATCCAATTAACAAACATTTAATTGCACAGGAATGAGAGAATAAAGTTGCTGATTGTTTCTTCAGATTGGATAAGTCATCAAGAGTTTTATTAAAAACTTTTAACATTCTATTTTTTATTTCATCAAAAGATTCAATATCTCTTGTGCTTGGATCATCAAAAACCCATTTATCAAAAAGAGCTATTAAATTATCTCGTGATAAAAATCTTTCATTTTCTCTACTTTTAAAATCAATTTCTCTAAGTTCCACAAATTTATTATCTAAAGATCTCTCTGGAGCAAACAAAGCTTCAAAGGTTGATACACATCGACTTAAATCTGAACTATAAAAAAGATCTGTATTTATATATTTATATTGTTTTCTAAATTGTACTAATTCTTTTCTTCCTTTTTCTAATAAAGGAACATCACTTTGACCACTAAGAGTCTGCAACTGATTACCTAAAGAATAACCATGTCTTATAAGTACTATTTGAAATATATTATCTTCCACCTTTTACTCCTAAATAAAGTATTTACTCCCTTATAACAAAAATAAGCTAAAGCATAAAGCCTTAGCTTAAAAATATTTAAATATAAATAAAATTTATTATCTTTCTTCAGCCGTTACATTTAAGCCATAACTCAAAGATTGACAGATATCTAAACAATAAGTTCCAATATTAGTAAAATCACCTAATATTGCATTAAAATATGGAGTCATTTTTGGATTACATACACCTGTATTTAATCTATCAAGGTGATTATCTTGCATTTCTTTTTCCATATCAATCAATCTTTCTCTTAATGCAATTACCATTACAATACTTACATCATCACCATCTTTTAATACCTCAAGAGAAGCTTTAAATAGTTCTATAATTGCTTCTAAACTATGTCTTAATTCTCTCTCTCCATTATCAGAGAATGATAATTGATTCCCTTCAAGTTCTATCATTTCATCAATAAAATTGCCCATTTGAATGCAAAGCCTTTCAAGACCAGAAGATACTAATAACAATTCAGTGATAGCATCAGTTTGTCCTTCAGTTGGGCTACCCATAGCAATCATTCTTGATAAATAATGTTGTACTTCTCTCTGTAAATCTCTTTGAGATTTCCATACAGTTTGTATTTCAAGAGAATTTTCTTTATCAAAAGGAATAACAGCTAATTTTGTCTTTTTTATAGACTCTAATATTTTTTCACATGATTGGATTACTTCTTTTTGACACAAAGTCATAGCAAATACTGGTTGAGATAATAAATGAGGATCCAAATATATAGCTGCAGCTTTTTCTTTTTTCTCAGCCATTTCATCACCTGGAACAATGGCTTTAACTATCTTAACCATTAACCAAACAAAAGGCATCCATATTAAAGTATTTATTATATTAAATGAAGTATGAGCATTTGCAATTTGACGAGATATTACATCTAATTCTGCACCTTTTGGTGAAATAAAAGTTACAAATTTTGCAAAAGGAGCAACTAAAAATATGAAGATTGAAGCTCCAACTAAATTAAATACACTATGAGCAACAGCTGTTCTCTTCGCATTCTTTGATTGTCCAATACAAGCAATTAAGGCAGTTATTGTCGTACCTATATTATCACCTAATAAAACAGGTATAGCTCCTGTTAATCCAATAATTGAATGGACAGCATCTGGCCCTGGCGTGCTTGCAAAATTTTGTAAAACAGCAATTGTTGCAGAAGAACTTTGAACAACAACTGTCATTAAAGCACCAACTAATACACCTAATACTGGAATATGTGCAACTTCTGTAATCATTGAAACAAACACTGGAGATTTTGCTAAAGGTTTCATCAAATCACCCATAGTTTCAATGCCAACAAATAAAAGTCCAAAAGCAAATATAGTTAACCCAATATTTTTTGTTCTTTCATTTTTAGGAACAAAATTAAGAATAAACCCAAAAAATAAAATTGGCCAAATATAATCACTTAATTTAAAAGCAATTAATTGAGCTGTCATTGTTGTACCAATATTAGCACCCAAAATTACTGAAATTGCTTGAGGTAAATTCATTAACCCTGCACTTACGAAACCGATAACCATAACTGTTGTTGCACTTGAACTTTGTAATACCATTGTGGTAACAGCTCCAGCTACAACACCAAAGAATACATTCTTAGTTAAAATACCAAGAACTTGACGCATTCTCTCTCCAGCTACCTTTTGCAAGCCTTCGCTCATTAGATTCATACCATAAATAAATATAGCTAAACCACCTAACAAGCCAAATATAATACTAAAAGATTCTTTCACTCTTTTACCCTTCCTACTTAATACGCGAATACCATTAGAATAAACAAACTATTAATTGATTGTCAATTTATAAATAAAGCAAAAATTTAGGTAGAATTTTATTTTATTTATTTTTTTTAATATATAACTAAATTTAATTAATTTTTTTTGTGAAAAAAGTCATTTTTTGTATAATTAATTTACCATATACGAAAGTAAAAAAGTCATTTTTTTTAACATTTTTTTAAACAAATTATAACATTTTTATAGTAAAATTAAATTTTTTACACATTTTACTACCCCTTTTTATATAAGGTTAATTTTAATTAACTTAAAAAAATATATTACTTCTCTTAATTCTTTTTAAGAATTATATTTAGGTAACTTAATCACTTATTTATTTTTCACATTAGGATATGATATAATCATAAACAAGAGAGGAGAAAAATTATGAAAAGACGAACATTATTTTTAATATTAACAGTTATTTTACTTTTAGCATCAAATTCATTATTTTCTTTTTCAAAAAAAGAAGTACAAATCGAAGAACCAGTGATTAGTGCTCAATATAATAAAATTGATTCGATGAGTGCAAAAGAAGTTTTTGATACTCAAAAAGATATAACTATAATTGATGTAAGAACTGCAGGGGAATTTGAATCTGGGCATATTGAAAACGCAATCAATATACCACTTGATGTAATCGAAGCTACAGTTTTAGAAAAATATCCAAATAAAGATGAAAAACTGTATCTATATTGTAGATCAGGCAATAGAAGCTCCCAAGCTGCGAAATTACTTGTAAATCAAGGCTACACCAATGTTTATGACTTTGGCGGGATTATTTCTTGGCCATACGAGGTAGTAAAATAAAGAATGAATAAAGCACAATACAATAAAATCAGTGCTAAAGAGGCAAAATATCGAATTGATAATGAGCCAGATATAATAATAATTGATGTAAGAACAGAAGAAGAATATAGAGAACTACACATTCCTTCTTCAATTAACATACCATTAAGTTTAGTCACTGACAAAGTTAAGGAAAAGTATTCTCAAGATGCAAAATTGTTTATTTATTGCAGATCTGGAGTAAGATCAAGAATTGCAGCATCTCAATTAGCTCTTATGGGATATAATAATGTATATGACTTCGGTGGCATAATTTCCTGGCCATATGAAAAAATTTAGTAATTAAAGCTCAACTTATTTATATTTTAAAAAATGAAATAGTTGAGCTTTTAAAATTAATTATTTAACTTTATAGTTGTTATTCCATTTATCTGTTATACTATTAAAACGGATGGAGGATAATTTTATGCAAAAAGAAATTCTTTTATTTTTTATCAATATAAGTAACCCTTTTTTAGACTTTATAGCAAACTTCTCTTCACTTTTTGGTGAACAAACTATTTTAATACTAATTTTAAGCATTGTAATGTACGCTTATGATAAAAATAAAGGTTTTGCTATCTGTGGATCTCTAGTAATCAGTTTAGTATCAATGGGAACTCTTAAGGCAATAATCAGAGCACCCCGCCCCTTTACAGTATTAGAAGAAATTCAAGGCAAACGGTTAGAAACAGCAACTGGCTATTCTTTCCCATCTGGACATACAACAGGTGCAGCCTCAATGTATTCATCATTATCCTTTGCCATCAAAAAAAGAAAGATTTCTATTATATGTGCAACTATTATTGTCCTTGTTGGATTAAGTAGAATGTATTTAGGTGTTCACTGGCCACTCGATGTATTTGCAGGCTTATTACTAGGAATAGTTTTATCTATGATTTTCTATCCTATTTTTGAAGAAATATCTAAAAATCAAGACAATAAATATATTGTAAGTTTAATCATTGGAATTATTTCAACATTATTAGCAATATTACTTTCATCGCTTTTACACTTTAATTTAATCAACGAAACAGCTTTTTCTGATTTAATGAAAACAATAGCATTCAGTGGTGGCGGTTTTATAGGTATTGCTTATGAAACAAAGAAAATTAATTTTTCAAATGTTGGTTCCCTTTATCAAAAAATGCTAAGAATTATTGTTGTTATATCTGGAATGCTAATAATTCAATTTGTATTAAGTGAAATAACAGCAGAAGCTTATTATTATATTGGAGCTTCGATAAGATATTTATTAGTAGGATTATGGCTTACAGCAATATTCCCAAAATATTTTTCAATTTTATTTAAATAGAGTGCAGATCAATTTTCCTTGAAAATTCAATTTTTATATAATAAAATCATATATATCATATATTTTGATAAATTATTATAAAAGGGAAAAAATATGAAAAAGTGTCCATATTGTGCTGAAGAGATCCAAGATGAAGCTATATATTGTAAACATTGTCATAAAGATCTTATAGAACCAAAAAGTAAAAAGAAGAATGAAAATATTACTCAAATAAAAAAAATTAAAACCTTAGCTGAGGAGAAAGCTTCTAATATAAATTATCAAAATAAAACTAACATTAAAAAAATATATAGAAATAATAATGTAATAGGATTTTTTACTTTTTTGTTTTTACTTTTTGTTATTGTAAGCATTTATTGGCTACAAGATTTTGAAAAAAATATAAAATATAATGAAAAAGAAACATATATTATGTTAATTTTATTGATTGGATTTATAATTGTAATAACTGTTTTTTTAGTTAAATTTTTAATGTATAAAGTTATAATCAATGATGATTATATGGAAATAAAAAATTTTAATTCTTCTGAAAAAATATATTATAAAAACATTATAAGTGTAAGTACAGCAGATGTTTTAGTAACAGAAGCATTAGGTAAACGTAATATCATTAATTATGTACTTATAAATACTAATTTTAATAATAAATACACAAAACCTTATATATGTAATGTATCAGATTGTGAAGGATTATCTAAATATCTCAATAGTCGTATTATAAAAAAGAAGTCTAAATAATTATTTACAATTAAGAGTTAAAAAAGATATAAAAAGTTTATATGCTAAAAATCGGCTTAATGATAAATAATTAGCTACATTAGTTCCTATTGATTTTTCTGATAAAATAAAAAAAGTATCAACTGGAACAATAAGTATAATAACAAATAGAGCTGAATTAAACTCTCAAGCAGAAGGGAGTTTTACTTTATTAAAAAACCGCATAAATTTAAGATATTTTATAGCAATGGGATACAAGTCAGTGGAAGCAGAATGGATGATATTTTGTATGAGTTCAAACATAGTTCGTTTTAGAAATAGGCTTTCACAAGGAAGAATTGTAACTCCTTTTGAGTATCAATGTGATTTAGATACAGAAGAAATTCCAAGAGCTAAATAAAATTTTAATCATTGCATTAATAGTTAATTCAAATAATCTTAAAATATTACTTAAGGTTGATTTATTGCGCTTATTGATATTCAATGCTCTTCAAATGAATAATATTTCTTATAAAAAAAACATAATTGAATCAGTTTTCAAGTAATAATTTAAATACAGTTAAAATTTAAATTATTATATGAGCAAAAAAAGTAGGGGCTACTAAGTCCTCTCTAAAAAGACTATTGCAACACCCTTTTTTTTAATTTCATTAATATTTAATAATCTTGAAACTGATACTCTTTTTTAAATCTTAAAAAAAATATTTCTTATCTTATATAAAAAGCCTTCATAGCTTTAATTAAATAAAAAGTATCTTTTGTTCCGGCAGTTTCATATGGAGAATGCATTGCTAATTGTGCAACACCAATATCAATTGTTGAAATTGAATATGAATGACTAACTAAATTACCAAGAGTAGAACCGCCAATAACATCAGAATTATTTACAAATTCTTGATAAGGTATACCCTCTTTTTCTAACAGCTTTTTAAAGAAAGCTGCAGATGCAGCATCTGTAGTATATTTTTGATTAGCTGAGTACTTAATTAAGACTCCCCCATTTAATACCGGTTTATTAACAATATCATTTACTACTGAATAATTTGGATGTAATGCATGACCATTATCACTTGAAATCATAAAACTATTAGCTTGATAAATTGCTTTATCTTCAATATCCCAATTTAATGAATATGCAATTCGATCAATTATGGTTTTTAAGAAGTCACTTAAAGCTCCTTGTTTTGTACCGCTTCCAACTTCTTCATTATCTAAAAAAACAGCCATATTAATATATTGATTGGCATCAGTGCTTATTAAAGCATTTAAAGATGAATAAACGCCTTGTAAATCATCGATTCTAGGAGAAGAAAAGAATTCATCATTAATTCCCCAAATACTTCCTTTCATCCTATTATAAAGAAATAAATCACTTGAAATAATTAGCTTTTCATCAACATTTAGTGTTTCAGCAATCAAAGAATTAATTGCACCTTTATTATCGCCTAAAGCCACTAAAGGAAGCATATCAACTTGTTTTTTATATTCAATGCCCTTATTAGCATCTTTATTTTGATGAATAGCTAAATTCACTATACTAAGAAGGTCTTTCTCAATATTTACTAAATAAGGAACTACATTTTCATCTTTTTCAACATAAACTCTTCCAGCAATTGAAAGGGGTCTATCAAACCAAGGAGCTAAAAGCATTCCACCATAACCCTCAGTATTTATAACAGTATATTTATTATCCTTTAATACTTCTGGATTAGGTTTTAGTTTAAAGGTTGGAGAATCAGTATGAGAAGCTATAATTGAAAAACCTTTATAAGTTTCAGGTATTTTAAAAGCTATTAAAGAAGAATCATTTCTTTTAACATAATAAGATTTATTTTTTTCAATTACAAACCTTTTATTTTCTTCTAATTTATTAAAACCCTCTTTTTCAAGTATTTTTTCTATTTGAGCTACTGCTTGAAAACAAGTAGGACTTTTTTTAATAAAATCTATTAAATTAATAGTTGAATCAATATATTTTTTATCCATTGCTAGACTCCTATTTTCTAAAGAATAATAACACAAAAGAAATAAAGAGCATAGATAATATAATTTATTTATATTTTTAAACTAAATTAATTTTATTAATAAATTAAGAACTTTCATCTCTCATAAATGACAAATATCCTTTTCAAATAAAATTAGTTTACTATTATTTATCAATTATTTCAATATATAATTTACACGCTTATAACAAATTATGTCTAAAATATTTATTTCTATATATTTTTATTGACTTGTAAATAATTCACCATTATAATTTTACCCATATGTTACTTAAATGCTATAAGTAACAAAGAAAAAATAGGAGATTAATAGTGGAGAATTTTAAAATAATTGAAATAAAAAAAAGCATTTATGCAGACAATGATGAGGCTGCAAAAAAGGTTAGATCAGATATGAAGGAAAGTAATACTTTCTTACTTAACTTAATGAGTTCTCCAGGTTCAGGAAAAACTACAACATTAGTTCAAACAATAAAACTAGTGAATAATAAATACAAAATTGGGGTATTAGAGGCAGACATTGATTCTGATGTTGACGCTATAAAGATAGCTGCAACAGGGGCTAAAACCATTCAATTGCATACAGGTGGTATGTGTCATTTAGATGCTAAATTAACAAAACAAGGTCTTGATGAAATAGGTGTTGATGATATTGATATTGCTATTCTAGAAAATGTCGGCAATCTTGTATGTCCTGCTTCTTTTGATACAGGAGCAAATAAAAATGCCATGATTTTATCAGTACCAGAAGGTGATGATAAACCTCTAAAATATCCAAAAATGTTCAAAATATGTGATGCATTAATTGTTAACAAAATGGATACAATTTCAGTCTTTGATTTTGATTTAGAAACACTAAAAGAAAGAGTCTTAAAACTTAACCCTAATATAAAGATATTCCCAATTTCTGCAAAAACAGGAGAAGGTGTACAATCTTGGGTTGAATGGTTAATTGAACAAGCTAATTCTGAATTAAATTAGTAATAAATAAACAAAAAAATAAACACAAAAAAGGTTGAACAAATGGAAACAAGGGAAAAAATTGTACAGCTCGCACAACATGTATCTGGAAGGAAAGAATCTTTCAATGAAAAAGACCCAGAATATTATGTATTTGCAGATATTGTAAGTGATGATGAAGCAGATTTAATAATCTCAATGAAAAGAAGAGTCGAAGAAAAAGTAGAAGATTTAGCTCAAAGAAATGGAATATCTTATGCCAAAGCTTTTGATATGTGTATGCATTTAACAGATTTAGGAATACTTGAATTAAAACCTCAAAGCGATGGGTCTGATAGATTTGAGCTACCTATTTATGTTCCTGGTATTTATGAACTAATGATGTTAAATAGAGAAAATGCAAATGCACATCCTGAAATTGCAAGAGCTTTTGAAGAGTATACAAGATCTACAGTTGAAAAAGTAGTAACATCTATGCCAATGGGAAATGGAGCTATGAGAGTAATTCCAGTTGAATCAGCTATTCAAGCTGAAACAAGAAGAGCTCCTTATGAAGAATTATCCTATTGGTTAACTAAATATCAAAATCATATTGCTCTAGCACCATGTCAATGCAGACTTGTTCGTCAACAAATGGGAGAAGGCACAGGAAATTTACCTGAGGAAATGTGTCTCATATTAGGGGCTACTGCTGAAAGCTGTATCGCAACAGGGAAAGCTCGTAGAATAAGCAGAAAGGAAGCTGATGAGGTTTTATTACTTGCTGAAAAAAGAGGCTATATGCATCAAGTTTCAAACATGGATGGAACAAATAAAATATGGGCAATTTGTAACTGTGAAAGAAATGTATGCCTAGCATTAAGAACAAGCCAATATTTTAATACACCCAATATGTCACGCTCAAACTATGTTGCAAAAGTTGATAAAGAAAAATGCAGTGGTTGTGGACAATGTGTTGAAACATGCCCTGCCAATGCTGTAAAACTTGGTTCAAATTTATGCACTAAAACAGAAATTGAATATCCTACTATGCCTTTACCAGATAATCATAATTGGAGTAAAGAAAGATATAATCCTGATTTTAGAGAAAATTTTAAAAACACATATGACTCTGGAGCCGCTCCTTGTAAAGCAACATGTCCTGCTCACATTTCAGTTCAAGGGTATATTAAATTAGCTTCCCAAGGAAAATACAGAGAAGCTTTAGAATTAATAAAAAAAGAAAATCCATTCCCAGCTATTTGTGGAAGAATTTGTCCTCATCCATGTGAACAAGAATGTACTAGAAACGGAATTGATGATCCTGTTGCTATTGATGACATTAAAAAGTTCATTGCTGATTATGAACTCAAGCAAGAAAATCAATTTGTTCCTGAGAAATTATTTGATTATCATCATATTAAAATTGCAATAGTTGGAGCTGGACCTTCAGGCCTAGCTTGTGCTTTTTTCTTAGCTCAAAAAGGATATTCAATTACAGTATTTGAAAAACTAGATGAACCTGGTGGAATGTTAAAATATGGAATTCCATCATTCAGATTAGAAAAAGATGTAATTGAAGCTGAAATTGATGTTATAAGAAAACTTGGAGTAGAAATTAAATGTGGTATAGAAGTTGGAAAAGATGTAAGTCTTGATGAATTAAGAAATCAAGGGTACAAAGCTTTTTATATCGCTATTGGAGCTCAAGGTGGAAGAAAACTTGGAATTGAAGGCGAAGATAATAAAGCAGTTCTAACTGGTGTTGAATATTTAAGAGATGTTAATTTTAAAAAAGATATTAAAACTCCTGGAAAAGTAATAGTAATTGGTGGTGGTAATGTTGCAATAGATGTTGCAAGAACAGCTACAAGAACTGGTGCTAATACAGTTGAAATGGTCTGTTTAGAAAGCTTAGAAGAAATGCCTGCTCAAGATGAAGAAATTGCTGAAGCAAAAGCTGAAGAAATTATTATTAATAATGGATGGGGTCCTACTCGCATTATTGAAAAAGATGGAAAAATAACTGGTGTTGAATTTAAACGCTGTATTAGCGTTTTTGATGATAATCATAAATTTAATCCAAAGTACGATGAAAATAATACAAAAATCATTCCTGCTGATACTGTAATTCTTTCAATAGGACAATCAATTGAATGGAAGGACATGTTAAAAAACACTAAAGTAGAACTAAGAGGTGGTAATGCAGCTATTGCTGATAGCTTAACACTTCAAACTGCTGAAAAAGATATTTTTGTTGGTGGAGATGTTTATACTGGTCCTAAATTTGCAATTGATGCTATAGCTGCTGGAAAAGAAGCTGCTGATTCATTGCACAGATATGTACATCCTGGTCAAACGCTTCATTTAGGAAGAAATAGACGTGAATTCTTAATCTTAGATAAAGATAATGTTGATTATTCTAGCTATGATAATTCAAGAAGACAAATAACTGTTCATGATAGTTCAAAAGAAAAGACTTTCTATGATCCAAGAGCAACTTTAACTGAAGAACAAGTTAAAATAGAAACCTCTCGTTGTCTTGAATGTGGTGCTGCTAATGTTGATCCTAATCAATGCATAGGATGTGGAGAATGTACCGTTAGATGTAAGTTTGATGCAATAACTCTATCAAGAGTTTTTGATGCAAAAAGTGTTGGCTATGAAAATATTAAACCAATTGCATTAAAGAGAATCATCTCTAGAAAAATTAATATTGCATTTAATCCCAACAGAGATAGTTTGTACAAATAAATGCATGAATTAACAGTACTTGTAGAACTTGTAGACATGGTTGAAAAAGCCATGAAAGAAAATAAAATAGATTCAATTGATACAGTTGTCGTTCAAATTGGACAACTGTCGTCAATTGTTCCTAGATACATGAAAGAATATTATCCTAATGCTATTGATGGCTCAAAATTAGAAGGATCAAAATTAAAAATTGAAATGATTCCAGCTAATGGTCTTTGTCATCAATGCAATAAAGTTTTTAATATTGTAAAAAACAAAGGAAAATGTCCACTTTGCAATACCGATAAATGGGAGATACTAAGTGGACAAGAATTCATGTTGAAAGAAATCTATATTAAAGAATCCCACCCTAAATAATAAGGTATTTTATGATAAAATTTTTATATATTATAACTTTTTCTTTGTTAGTTTTATCCTTAATTAAAGATAGAAATAAAACAAAGTTATCATTAATTAAAGCTTACAAATCTTTTTCAAATGTACTTCCAATATTTTTGGCAGTACTTGTTTTTGTAGGAATGATTATTGCAATATTTAATGCTCAATTCATATCTCAATTTATTGGATCTAAATCCGGATGGCTTGGGACACTGCTCGCTGGAGCAATTGGGACTTTTGTAATGATCCCATCTTTTGTTGCATTTTCAATTTCTAAAATGCTATTAGATAATGGTGCTGGATATATGCAAATTGGAGCATTTATTTCAACATTGTTTATGGTTCAATTGGCATCAATACCAATTGAAATAAAATATCTTGGTAAAAAAGTAACTCTAATTAGAAATATAGTATTTTTATTATTTTCATTTGTCGTTGCTTATTTGATTAATCTTATTATGGTGGTACTATGAAATATCTAAAGAAATACTCATTATTTATAATTTCTTTGATTGTTCTAGCAATTGTATTTTTAATAAATAAAACTATTGGAAATACTTCTATTACTAAAACAATTAATTATTCAAAACAAATGTTAATTTATTTACCACCCATATTTATTCTTATTGGACTATTAGATGTTTGGGTAGATAAAGATACAATGGTATATTTAATGGGTGAAAACTCAGGAATAAAAGGTGTTTTTATTTCAATTTTAGCAGGATCCTGCACTGCAGGTCCATTATATGGAGCTTTCCCAGTTGTTGCTGTTTTTATGAAAAAAGGTGTTAAATTTTCCAATATTCTTATTTTTTTAGGCACTTGGTCCTGTGCTAAAATTGCAATGGTACTATTCGAAATTGCAACATTAGGAGCCAAATTTGCATTTACAAGATTATTAATCGATATTCCAGGGATTATTATTTTATCTCTTCTTATTGCTCGTTTTATCCCAAAAGAACAAATAGAAAAATTGTATCAAAACATGGAAGAAAATAACTAAATAACTATAGTAAATAATGAAATATTATTATGTTTCATTATTTACTTTATCAAACCAAATTAATTTTGAATCTTTTACTAAATCTGTTTTTGCAATATATGGTTTTATATCCAACAAAGGGGTATTATCGAGTGCTGATATATCATTTATTATTAAAACATTATCAACTCTTTTAATAAATTTTACTACAGATATTCCAATGGGATTTGGTCTGTTTGGATTTCTTGTTGCAAATACTCCATGAAGCTTTTTATCTAAAGGAGAAACCCCTTGTAGATTATTTCTATCAGCTTTATCTAACCAATAAAAAACAATTAAATGTGAAGCCTTTTCAATATCTAATAGACCATCAAGATAATCATCAAATATCGTTAATTCGCAAAAAATACCTTTATCAAGGGATTCAACCTTTGGCGTTTGAGAAATTGTTTTATAAGGGGTGTTTATTACACCTATTTGTTTTAATTCCATAGAGAGATAATATTTTATATTAATCCTAATCTCAACTTAAAAATTTTATTTTTATTTTTCTAAGATTATAATAATATTAACAATTATTATTTTATAATTTCAAACACTGTGATAAAGTTAAAGTATTAATAGAAATCATTTCTTTGATCTTTAAAAACTATTATAAAATAATAATTACTAAAGTATAAAATATAAATGTAATCTAAAAGGATATGTATTGATGAATTATTTTGAAGAAGGCCAATTAGTAGAAACAAAAATTGTTGCCATTTATGGGGACAATATTTTTCTTGATTTAAATATGAAAAGTGAAGGTATAATTGATAGCTCAGAATTTATTACACCTGATGGAACATTAAGTGTAAAAGTAGGAGATACTATTAGCGCTTATTTTATCTCAGCTGATCATGGAGAAATGCACTTTACAACAAGACTTAAAGGCGATAAAGCTAACACTGCAGTATTAGAAAAAGCTTTTGAAGCAGGGATCCCTATTGAAGGAATTGTTGAAAAAGAAATCAAGGGTGGTTTTGAAATAAAAATTGGAGAGAGTAGAGCTTTTTGTCCATATTCACAAATGGGATACCGCCAAAAAGAAGAGCCAAGTTATTTTATCAAAAGAACTCTACCCTTTTTAATTCAAGAATTTAATAGAGAACAACACAATATACTTGTTTCAAATAGAGCTTTTCTAGAAATTGAAGAAAAAGAAAAGTTAGAAAAGTTAAAACAAAGTTTAGCTCAGGGAATGAAAGTAAAAGGAATTGTCACAAAACTTCAATCTTTTGGTGCAATTGTCAATGTAGAAGGCATAGAAGCATTATTACCTATATCAGAAATTAAATTTAAGAGAGTTGAAGATATTGAAAAAGAACTAAATATCGGTGATGAAATTGAAGCAAAAATTTTAAGTATTGATTTAGATAACAGAAGAATGTCTATAAGTTCTAAAGCCCTTTTACAAGATCCTTGGGATACAATAAGAGAAAGATTCAAAGAAGGCGATAGATTTGAAGGAACTATTTCTAAAATTGCTAATTTTGGATTATTTGTTAACCTTGAAGAAGGAATTGATGGATTAATATTTGTTTCAAAGCTCCCAAATACAGGAGAAAATACAAATCTAGCAAAGCTTTATAAAAAAGGTAATAAAATTTCAGTTCAAATTGAAACTATAGACACTAAAGAAAAAAGAATTAGCTTAGCACCTGCAAAATCAGTTGAAGAAGAATCCATTGTTAAAAAATATATGGAAAACCAAGAGGATGATGACAGTGATACTTATAATCCTTTTGCAGCATTTTTAAAAAATAAGAAATAAAATTAGATATAAAAAAATCCTAGAATTTTCTAGGATTTTTTTTAATCATAGTATTAGCTTTGTTTTAATTTGGAGCTGATCGGACTCGAACCGACTACCTCTTGAATGCCATTCAAGCGCTCTAGCCAGGTGAGCTACAGCCCCAATGAAATTATGAAATCAAATTATCATTATCTCAATTGTTCGTCAATACTTTTAATTACTAAAATTACAAATGCTCCCTATTCATAAATAAAAAAGTGATTATTAAAAAAATATTTACAAATAAAATTGAGATTTGTTTGAATTGTAAAGTAATAACAGTACCTATAACTGCACCAATAATAAATATAATAATTATAGAAAATGACCTAATTGCTATATCTCTATATTTTCTATCTTTAAAACTAATGAAATAAAATAAATTCTCACTTGCTGTTCTTAAATTTCCAGTGCACATAGTTGAAGCAAAACTAGTAGAATGCATCTTTCTAAAACTCTCAACTTGTAAAGCACATACAAAAGAAACCAGACTATTTGCAATTATATTCGATAAATTATCTCTCTTAATAAAGGAAACAATACATAATACAAAAATCTCAAGTAACAATACATATTGCCTATGATGATATTTCTTATCCTTCGCGACATATCTAATATATTCTGAAATCAAAACACCTAATAAAAAAGAAAAAATAGGAATAAGATATTTCCAAATTTCATGATAATTTTTTTGAGCTATATTGATTGCAACAAGCACCATATTCCCTGTTTGAGCATTAGCAAAAACTTCACCTCTTCCAAAGAAAGTATATGTATCTAAATAACCTCCACTTAAGGCTAAAAGAGAACCTACAATAAAACTTTCAGAAGTTTGAATACCTTTATTAAAATAAATACCCATCTTCTACCATAACCCTAGATTTAACTTTTAAAGTATAATCTAAATAATTAATAAGCCTTTGTCTTTCAAAAGTATTATCACCACAAGCATATTTAAATAACTTTCCACAATTTATTGCATCATCAAGAGCATGGTGAGCTCGATAATTTAATTCAAAAATTTCACTTAAATAAGTTAATTTATGACTTTTATACTGTGGCCATTTTTTTCTACTAATTTGAAGTGTGCAATAAAAAACATTTCTTGGATAAGAAAGAGAATATTCTTCTAAACATCCTTCTAAGACATTAAAATCAAATATTGCATTATGAGCAACAATAATATCCTCACCTATAAATTCTTGGATTTTAGGCCACACCTGATCAAAGGTAGGAGAAATTAAGCACTCCTCACTTGAAAGTCCATGAACTCTTGTCATGAAGGGATCAAAATATTTATATTTAGGACAAAGAATAGAATAATATGTATCAACAACATTTCCTTCTTCATCAAATTTTGCTAATCCTATTGACGCAACACCGGCTTTTCTTGAATTTGCTGTTTCAAAATCCAAAGCAATATAATTCATCTAATCTATTTTCTCCAAAATCATAGTAACAGGTCCGTCATTTAAATATCGAACATCCATATGAGCTCCAAAGACCCCACTTTGAGTATCAAAACCTAATTCCTTAAATTTAGCTTTTGCTTTCTCATATAAGATTTCTGCTTTTTTGGGATCTTCTGCATTATCATAAGAAGGTCTATTTCCTTTTCTTAAGTTTGCATAAAGAGTAAATTGACTTACAATTAAAATTTTAGCATTTACATCAAAGGCACTTAAATTCATCTTATCATTTTCATCTCTAAACATTCTTAACTTAGATATTTTATTGACAATATAATCAACATATTCATCTTTGTCGCCTTTTGCTACTCCAAAATAAACTAAAAGTCCATTATCTATTTGGCCAACAATTTCATTATCTACAGTAACAGATGCTTCTTTAACTCTTTGAATCACACATTTCATATATAACCTCAAATACTTATTTTCATTTTTTATACTAATAAAAATAGAAAACAATTAAAAGAGACTTAATTGAACATATTCTTTTTCTTCAAATTTTTTTAAGTATGAAAAAATCTCATCAGTATTGTGCATAATGTTATTTAAAATACATGTTTCATCTATCAACTTTACTAACTTATCATTATTAAAACTATTAACAAAATAATTATTTTTATAATATTTGATATATTTTTCTTTCATATTAGGAAATAATTTATCAAGTTGCTTATAATAATATTCTCTATTTCCTTCTCTAAGAGTCATACCTATTCCAAAATACAAAATACCTTTGACTTTTACCTTAATCATCATATCAAGCAAAGCACAAATATTTTCTTCATTATCTAAAATAAAAGGTAAAATAGGACCTAACCAAACAATAGTTGGGATATTATTTTCACTAAAAATCTTTAAAGCATTAATTCTTTTTGAAGCTGGAGCAACATTAGGCTCAATCAATTTAGAGAGAGAATCTGTACTTGCTGTTAAAGTCATTTGAACAACACACTTAGTCTTTTCATTGATTTTCTTTATCAAATCTAAATCTCTAAGAATTAAATCAGATTTAGTTAACAATGTTATTCCAAAACCATATTTATAAACCAACTCTAATGCACCTCGAGTAAGTTTTAAATCTTTTTCAATTGGTATATAAGGATCAGACATTGATCCTGTAAATATCATTGATTTATTTCTCTTTCTTTTTAAAGTATCTTCTAAAAGCTCAAGTGCATTTTCTTTAATTTCAACATCTTCAAAATCGTGATTAATATTATAACATCGGCTTCTTGAATCACAGTAAATACAACCATGAGTACAACCTCGATAAATATTCATATTCCCACTACTTGATAGTATTGATTTAGCCTTAACTTTATGCACTTAGACCTCTAATGAATTTTTGCACTAAATGAATTAACTTCTATTTTCATAACTAAAACATTATTAATCGAATTATCATTATATTTGAAATCATCTTTTTTAGTTATACTTTTCATAATCAATTTTAAAGCATGAAGTTTATCATCTCTATTCTCAACTATTGAAGCGTTGCCTACTCCAATAATACTCTTATAATAATAAGTATAAGTACAAGCAATATCATCAGTTCCTTCAAGTTTTACTTTTTCATCTATTTCAAAAGCTACTTCTTGATTACCTTTATAAAAAATATTGGCTTTTCTCCCTTCTTTTGCCCCGTGGAAAAATAAAATTAATTTATCCTCAATAAATTCATATCCATAATTTAATGGAACAATATATAATCCTTCTTCATCCTTTAAAGCTATTCTACACACATCATTATTTTCTAATATCTCAATAATTTGAAAGTTATCTGTAACTTGTCTTTCTTTTCTTCTCATTTAAATATCCTTAAATTTTAAGTCTTAATTTATTTTAAAAAAACCTTTAATAAAATACTATCATAAAGTTTATCACTTAATAATCTTCTAGCAAATAATAACGTTTTAGAATTTTTACCTACTAAATATCTTGTTTTAGCTTTGTTTTTTAAAACGGCTTTAACTATAGTTGAACAAACAAGAGAAGGAGCACTTATTCCTTTTTCACTTGAATAAATTTTCTTTAAATTATCGGCTACTAAAGAAGCATTTTTCTTATAAGGGGAATTAGCACTTCTTTTCTTTAAATTATCTGATGCAATAATTCCCCAATCAGTTTTAATTGCACCTGGCTCAATTATTACAACATCGATATTAAATTCTTTAACTTCTATTCTCAAGCAATCACTTAAAGCTTCAAGAGCAAACTTTGTTGCATGATACCAAGCGCCAAAAGGAGTATGAACTTTCCCTCCAACAGATGATACATTTATTATTTTTCCTTTGTTTTTTTCTCTCATATGTGGCAAGACTAATTGTATCATTCTAGACAAACCAAATATATTAACTTCAAATTGCCTTTTTGCTTCTTCGATTTCAACATCTTCAATTGCACCATAAGAGCCATATCCAGCATTATTTATTAAAATGTCTACACCACCAGATTTTTTATTAATTTCATTAATACAAGAAATTATACTATTTTCATCACATAAATCTAAGTAGATTATATTAATACCTTTTTCTTCTAATGGTTTAAGGTTTTCAACTCTTCTTGCAGCTCCCCAAACAATGTATCCCTTCTCTTTTAATTTAAGAGCAGTATTAAAGCCAATTCCACTACTTGCCCCGGTTACTAATACAACTTCATCTCTCATAATTAATACTCCAGATTTTTATAACTAATATTTCTTTAGTTTTTATTATTTTCTTAAATACAAATAATTAGTTAAATATTATAACACTTATTCTATTACAATAATGTAATTATTTTATTATTAATTGAAATAATCTCTTCATCTTTCATTTTTTTTAACTCTCTAAATAATGATTGACGTTGAATCCCTAAATAATCAGCTAACTCTTTTTTTGAAATTGGTAAAACAATTGATTTTGATTTTTGAACAATAGATTGTTCATTAAAATATTTTATCAAATTTTCTCTAATTGTTTTTTTATGAAACATAAATACTTTCTGATTTAAATTTTGAGAATTAATCGATAAGGCTTTAAAAAACTTAATAGTAAAATCATAGTTCTTTAATAATTGCTCAATTGCAGTTTTTGAAATACTAATTATTTGAGTTTGCCCTTCACTATAGAAATTTAAAGGATACTTACCTCCTGTTAAAATCATATTAGCTCCAATAATACTTCCTCTCTTAAATTCAAACATAGTAGTAGCATTACCATTTTCACTTAATGAATAAGCAATAACTTTCCCATCAACAACAATATCTACAAAATTACATTCTTCATTAATTTCTCTTATAGTATTATTTTTTACAAAGTTTTTTATTTTAATAGTTCTATCTTTTATAAAAGTATCAATATTATCAATTTTATCAAAATAAGGTACTTTTTCTAATATTTCATTATAATTCATAATTTATCCTTAACACTTAAATAAACATTTTTTATTAAAATGCTTGCTTATTTTACTTTAATAATATATTCGATTTTACATCAAAAAGAAACATTGGTGTCTATTATTCTCACATATTATAGATAATACTATGCGACAAATAGGAGATAATAATGGATATATTTACCTTAAGCATGTGGTTTATTACAATAATATTTGTAATCGTATCGATTATAAAAGATAAAGAGAAAACAATTAATGCCTTAAAAGTTGCATTAAAAATGGGAAAAGCTATGGCTTTAAGTATTTTCTCAATAATCTTTTTAATTGGCTTAGTACTCGCAATTATTCCACCAGAAAATATAGCAAAATTTATTGAAAGCCAAAATCCAATAATTGCTACAATTGGATCAGCACTACTTGGAACAATTACTTTAATTCCTGCATTTATTGCTTTCCCATTAGTTGGAACTTTGGTAAATGCATCAGTAAATATTGTTGCAGCAGTCGCTTTCTTAACAACATTGACTATGGTTGGAATTGTAACCTTCCCATTAGAGAAAAAAGAATTTGGACTTAAATTTGCAATAACAAGAAATACACTTAGTTTTGTTTTTGCATTACTTATAGCTTTATTTATGGGGATAATATTATGATTAAAAAAATTAAAAACAATTTGTTCATTATATTAATAGTATTAACTTATATTTCTCTTTTTATTTTCAAAAAAGAATTAGCCATTACTTCAGTAAAAAATAGTGGTTATTATATAAAAGAAATGTTAATGATTATGCCAATAATTTTTGTTTTAACAGCCCTTTTAGATACTTGGGTTGATAAAAACACTATCATGAAATATTTAGGTAGAGATTCAAAATCAAAAGGAGTTTTTCTCTCTTTTATTTTAGGAAGTGTATCCGCAGGACCTATATATGCTGCTTTCCCAATTTGTGTAATGCTTCATAAAAAAGGAGCTTCTATAAGAAATATTGTAATTATATTAAGTTCATGGGCAGTAATAAAAGTTCCCATGCTTATTAATGAAGTAAAATTCTTAGGTGGAACATTTATGTTTACACGTTGGATTTTAACAATAATTGCAATTCTCATCTTCTCTTATATAAGCGATAAAATAATTAAAGATGAAGATTTAATGGTAGAAAAAGATTATTTAAATAATAAAGTAAATATAAATATTAGAGCTTGCATTGGCTGTGGTATTTGTAAAAAAACATACCCTGAGTTTTTCTCAATTGAAAATAAAAAAGCTTATATTAATGAAGTTGATAATATCAATAATACTCTTGTTGAAAAAGCAATTAAAGATTGTCCCGTTAATGCAATAAATAAATAATATTAACAATATTAATTCTGTAAATTATTAAATTAATACTTTTTGATAAAGAGATAGCACATTTTCATGGGCTATCTTTTTTACTATTTTATTTGAATATCTCTTTTCTAATTCTTTAATTATTAGTTGCATATTACTTGAATTTTTTATTTGAAGTTTTGAATCTATCCCATCTAAATCAGCACCAAATCCAATTGAATTTTCTCCACCTAAATCTAAAATATGATCAATGTGAAAAAGTAAATCTGAAATTCTAGACTCACTATTAATTCTATCACAAATAAATTCCGTACAAAAATTTAAACCAATTACACATTCTCTTTCAATCATTTTTAGAATAAGATTATCATCTAAGTTTCTACCTACAGGAGTTATGGAATAAGCATTTGAATGACTTGCAACAAAAGGCTTCTTACTTTCTTTTAAGACATCTTCTACAAGTTTATTTGAGCCATGAGAAACATCTATAATAATATGAAGCTCTTCCATTTTATTAATATATTTTTTCCCCAAATTGGTTAATCCATTAATATTATCTACTCTTTTTAAATCTTCAAGTGAATTCAAATTATAACCATCAAGATTAGGATACCCTACTTCATTTGGATAATTCCAAGTAAGAGTTATCATTCTAACACCTTTGTTATAAAAATCAGATAAAGAAGAATAAGGGACAATAGCACTGTCTTCTATAGTTAACATTGTATTAATTGAATCAAAATTTATATCATCATATTTATAGACTTTATTAATATTATATTTTTCTGTTTCTCTATTATAAAAATCAATTATTAATTTTGCTTTTTCTTCAAGATTTTCTTCTCTTGTGCTATCTAAAAATATAGCCATGTTTTGTAGAAGATAATCACCCTTTCTCATTTTATTTATATCTATGTGTAAATCATTCTTATATAAATTTTGATTAGTATTATACATCTCAACAATTGTATCACAGTGCATATCAACAATTTTCATATATATTGCTCCTACTCTTAATTTTATTATAATTTAATTCTTAAATGATGCTGGAGTTAATCCATAATATCTTTTAAATTCTCTTGAAAATTGAGATACGCTTTCATATCCAATAAACTGAGCAACATCCATTGTCTTTAATTTCTGTTGTTCTAAAAGATCTTTAGCTTTCTTTAATCTTACTTTCTTTAAATATTGCAAAGGAGTTTCTCCAGTTAAAGATTTAAACAATTTATAAAAACCTGAAGAACTCATAGAACATTCTTTTGCCAAATCATCAACACTAATATGATTATTAAAATCTAGATGAATTAGTTTTAAAGCTTTTGCAAGTCTATCATATTCACTTCCATTTGCACACAAAGAATATAAAATATCTTTACTATCTCCTTGAAGAACTAAATATAATATCTCTCTAACAATTGAAGGAGCTAAAATTTTTGCATCAATTTCATTTTGTAATGTAGTTAACAATCTAAGTGAAGCATTCTCAATTTTATCATCAATTTTAATAGGGTTTGCAATAAAAGTGTTGATATTTATTTTGGAAGGTTTTAAGTTCATCTTTAATACCAACTCATTTAATGTAGATAAATCTATTTCAATGTGTATCCCAAAAACGGGATCGTCTTTTGAGGCAATTGCCTCACATTCAAATTGTAAGTGAGTTGGTAATACTAAATAGTAATTTCTACTGTATTCAAAGTGTCTCTCTCCAATGTAACCATGTTTGATTCCATTCAATACAATCAATATTCCTGGCTTATAATCAAGTAGTTGTCTTTTTAGAGAATAATCATTCTTAAAAATTCTAACTCCTTCTATATAAGTGTCATTAAACCCTTCTTTCAAATTATTATCTATAATATATTTTATTGCATCATTACATTTCATAATATTCCTCTTTATTGATAATAATATAGGAAATAACAACAAAATCAATCTTTTTAACTACATTTTCTTTAAACTTTATAGGATTAGGCAATAAAGTTTATTTAATTAGGCATTTATAAATCAATAAATATTGGTTAAATTATATATAGAAAATAAAAAAGTTATAATTAAGGAGATTTTTTAAATTATGAATAATTTTGTATATGATATAAAAACAAAAGTCTATTTTGGTCAAAACCAATTACATAATCTTGGACCTGAAGTCAAAAATTACGGTAAGAAAGTTCTATTAACCTACGGGGGAGGAAGCATCAAAAGATCCGGACTTTACGATAATGTAATAAAAGAACTAGAGAAAGAAGGCCTTGAAGTATTTGAATTATCAAATATTGATCCAAATCCTAGAATTACATCAGTAAGAAAAGGTGTTGAAATTTGTAAAAATGAAAAGATTGAAGTATTACTAGCTGTTGGTGGGGGATCAGTAATTGACTGTACTAAAGTAATTGCTGCAGGAACTTACTATGATGGTGATGCTTGGGACATTATGCTAAATAAAGTAGATGTTCAAAAAGCACTCCCAATAATTACAATATTAACACTTTCTGCAACAGGAACTGAAATGAATGCTAATGAAGTAATAACCAATTTAGAAACAAATGATAAAATTGGACTTGCCTTTGCACCTCTAAGACCAAAAGTATCCTTTCTTGACCCAAGTTTAACTTATAGTGTTAGTAAATATCAAACAGCTTGTGGTTCAGCTGATATACTAAATCATATTTTAGAAGTCTATTTTAATATGGATGATGATTTATATATGCTTGATACTGTTATGGAAGGATTAATGAAAACCGTTATTAAATATGCTCCAATAGCATATAATGAACCAAATAATTATGAAGCAAGAGCAAATCTTATGTGGGCTTCTTCTTGGGCAATCAATGGTTTTGTAGCTGGTGGGAAAACTCATGACTGGACTTGTCATCCAATTGAACATGAACTTTCTGCTTATTATGATATTACTCATGGCCTTGGATTGGCTATTATTACCCCTAATTGGTTAGAATATACTTTAGATGAAACAACTCTTCCAAAATTCAAACAATTTGGTGTAAATGTATTTAACATTAGTGAAAATTTAGATGATATGGAAATTGCAAAAATCGCAATAGAAAAACTTAAAACCTTCTTATTCAAAGACTTAGAACTAGATAGCACTTTATCAGCAATTAATATTGGAGATGAAAAATTTGAATTAATGGCTAAAAAAGCTTGCCAAGGTGGTGTAATTAAAGGCTTTAAACCACTAAATCAACAAGATATTGTTAACATATTAAATATGTGTAAATAAGTTTATTTTAATAATTTTTTCCTTTAGTTTTACTACTGTAAATAGAATATATCTTTTTACAGTAGTTTTTTATCTAAAAAACCATTATAAATCTTTTTACAAAATGAGAATTAAAATTTTTACTTGAGAAAAATAAATTAATATTATATATTACATGGTAAGAGGTAAGACCTCTTACCATAGAGGAGCAAAAAATGACCCATACTGCACCAAAGCTTAATCACATTGACAATGTAACCCTTTCTAGTGAGTTAAAAAAATCAATACTAAAATATATTGGTGAATCATCAAAACTTGGATTATACAAATTACCAAGTGAAGTAAGCATTGCTAATAATTTAGGAGTAAGTAGAATTGCACTAAGAGAAGTATTTAAAGAGTTAAGAAATGATGGAATACTATACTCACTTCATGGAAAAGGTACTTATATAAACAAGAACTTTACTGATTTAAAATTTAGATTTACCCCAGCTAGAGAATTCTTAAAATCAATTATTGCCTGTGGGTATGAAGCTTCAGTTGAAGTAATTGATTATGAAATAGCACTTGCAAATGATAAAAATATTGATGACTTAAATTTATCTAAAAAAGATAAATTATTAATAATTTATAAAGTTTTTTTTGCCGATAATAAACCTGTAATCTTTTGTATAGATACAGTACCTATGAAGTATCTAAAAAATGTTGAAATAGAAAAAGATGAATTAAGTATTTCAACTTTTGATTACTTAAAAAATAAAGCAAATGTTATCGTTGAAAATGACGTTGTAGAAATGACAGCAGTTTTAGAAGAAGCTATTCCTTCTCAATACGATCAATTTAGAGATAACTTAAAATGTAAGCCATTAATTCAAATGGCATCAATTTACTACACATTAAAACAAGAACCTGTTATGAAAGTTAAAGCTTTCTTTGATACTGAAAAGATAAAACTAAGTCAAATTAGAAAGCAAAATGTTTATGACGATTATTTATAAAAACTAAAAATTAAGGACATATTAGTATGAAAAAAATTAATATTTCATTTTTTCTAAATGGAGATTTAATAGAAAAAAAATTAGACCCAGAGTCAAGAGTTTTAGATTTATTAAGAAATATCTTGTGGAAAACAGGAACAAAAGAAGGTTGTGGAGATGGAGATTGTGGAGCATGCACAATAACTCAAGCTTATCCTTTAAATAATAAAATAATTTATAAAGCTGTAAACTCTTGCTTAATGCCAGTTGGAAAACTACAGGGCACAAGTATTATCACAATTGAAGGACTTGAAGAAAATAATGACTTAAATTTAATTCAACAAGCAATGGTAGATCAACATGGACTTCAATGTGGTTTTTGCTCTCCTGGAATAAGCATGTCAATGTTTGCACTTTTAGCAAACAAAGGAATCCCTAGTTACGATGATCTTAAAAATGCATTAAATGGGAATATATGTAGATGTACCGGATATGAAGGAATTAGAGATGCAGCTAAACAAGTATTAAATTATATAAATAATAATCCTAACTACGACATCGTTCCTAAAAAAATTAGAGAATGCGAAAATAAATTATTAGAATTAGAATTATCATTATCAGAAGGTGATTATTTAATTCCTTTATCGATTGAAACTCTTAAAGAAAATATAAAAAACAATCCAACAGCTATGATTGTATGCGGATGTAGTGATGTTAGTGCAAGAGCACACATTAGTGGTGAAAAATTTTTAAAAGTAATTGATGTTTCAAGAGTAAAGGAAATGAATCAAATCCAATTAATTAATGAAGATTTATGTATTGGAGCGTCAGTATCTTTAACCGAAATTATTAATTCTCCAATAGTACAAGAAAAAGCTAAAGTATTATCTTCTGGATTAAAAGAATTAGCAGCACTCCAAGTTAGGAATCTTGCTACACTTGCAGGAAATATTAAAAACGCCTCACCTATTGCAGATGGAGTAGTGCTTTTAATGGCATATGAAGCAAAACTAAGTATTTTAGGGAGTTCAGGCTACAAAGAAATTCCTATCTCAGAGTTGTACATCGGTTATAAAAAAACAATTTTAGAAGAAGGAGATATTATTGAAAAAATAATTATTTCTAAAGAGGCTTTATCAAAAGAATACCATATGGAAAAAACGGGGAAAAGAAATTCTGTGGATATTGCCTGTGTAAATTCATGTGCTAGTTATAAAAAAGAAAACAATATTATAAGTGATTTATGTATTGCTTTTGGAGGGATCTCTGAAAAAGTTGTACTTGAAAAAATTGGAAAAATTGAAAATGAATATGAAATTGAAATATGTGCAAGGGATATTTCATTAAAATATAACCCATTGAGTGATGTAAGAGGGTCTAAAGACTATAGAGTTAAATTAATAAAAAATCATGTAATTAAACATTATGCCTTTATTACTGGGGAGCTATAGAATATGAATAAAAGAAAAGAAAATTTAAAAGAGTTAATAAAAGGAACAATGCCCTTTAATGGTGAAGCAGATTGTTACAAAAATTATCTTTATGCATATCCTGTAGTATCTAAAGAGCCTAAAGGTAAAATATTAAATATTGATTTTACACCTTGCAAAGAAATTGAAGGGTATATCAGAGGCGTAACAGCCTCTGATATACCAGGCAAGAATGCTCAAGGAGCCGTAAATAGATTAGAAGAACCATTACTTGCAGATTCTCAAATTAATTATTTAGGGCAACCTGTTGCTTTCGTAATATGTGAAACTCAAGAAGCTGCTATAAAAGCAGCTAGAGCTACAATAGTCAATATCGCTTTAGAAGATGATTATGTTATTGATTTAGATATTGCTATAAGTAATAAAGCTTTTTATGAAGAGCCAATGGTTGTTTCCTGTGGCGATTATCAAAAAGCATTTACTGATTCTAAATACAAAATAGAGGGAGTTTTCTCTTCTGGTGCACAAGAGCATGCATATATAGAAACACAAAGAGCTTTTGCTTCTTATGATACTTTTAGAAAAAATATTGTTATTCAATGCGGTACTCAAGCCGTTAGTGATGTTCAACAAGTTACAGCATTAGTTCTTGGAAAAAGTGAAAGTGAAATTGAAGTTGATGTTTATAGAGTTGGTGGTGCTTTCGGTGGAAAAGAAAGAGGTGGTACTTGTTTCTCAGCTATGGCCGCTTTAGCTCTTTATTTAACAAATAGACCTTGTGCTATGATATTAGAAAGAAGTGATGATATCAAAATTACAGGAAAGAGACATCCATATAAAACTTTTTATAAAATTGGATTTGACCAAGATGGAGTTATTAAATCTTTTTTTGTCGACTTATATGCTAATGGTGGATTCTATGAAGATTTTACTGTTGCAATAGTTGAAAGAGCGGTATTAGGGATTTGTAACAGTTATTATCTAGAAAATGCTTTTATTAGAGGAAATAGTTGTAGAACAAACCTACCACCAAATACTGCATTCAGAGGCTTTGGAGCACCTCAAGCTACTTTAGTTATGGAAGAAATTATTTATCATATTGCTTCTATTTTAAATAAAAATACTTTAGATATTCAAAAAATAAACTTCTTAAAGGACGGACAAAGAGCCCCTTATCATATGATTATGGAAGAAGTTAAGGTTCCTCAAATTGTAGAAAAATTACTTGAAGATTGCAAATATAAACAATTAATTGAAGAAAAGGAACAATACAATAAAACACATAAATATAGTGTAAAAGGAATTGGCTTAGTTCCTATCAAATATGGAATTGGATTTACTGCAACTTTTTTAAATCAAGGAAATGCATTAGTTAATATTTTCAGCGATGGCTCTGTTTCAGTTACCCATGGTGGTATAGAAATGGGACAAGGATTATTTACCAAAATAGAAATGATTGTAGCAAAAACATTAGGCGTTAATATTTCTAGAGTTAAATGTGAATCAACTAATACACATCGAATTGGATCAGTAGCTTCAACTGCAGCATCCACTGGAACTGATTTAAATGGAGAAGCTGCAAGAATTGCTTCTACTCAAATTTTAGAAAATTTAAAACTCGCTGCAAGTAATCTATTAAAAGAAAAAATAAATCTTGCTCAAGCTCCTTGTTATATCAAAATTGAAAATGACATGGCCTATGATATTAGAGCCAAACAAGAATTAATCAGCTTTGAAGAATTAATTAGCTACTGTTATTTTAATAGAGTTCAATTAAATGCAGCAGCCCATTATGCCACTCCTGGCTTAGAATATGATATGAAGAGTGGAAAAGGAACTCCTTTCTCCTATTTTACAAACGGTGCAGCACTTGCAACAGTAACAATTGATACATTAAGTGGAACATACAAAGTCGATAAAGTTCATATTCGTCATGAAGGTGGAAATATCTTTGATTACGAAATTGATAGAGCTCAAGTTGTAGGTGGCTTTGTTCAGGGAATGGGCTTTGTAACTATGGAAGAGCTTCCAATTGGAAAGAAAGGAGAACAATTAGCAGCTTCTTTTGCAACTTATAAAGTTCCTTTAATTAATGATGTTCCAGAAGATTTAACTATAGATTTAGTTCCTTGTGATGATAAGATTTGTGGGGTTTTAGGAAACAAAGGAGTTGGAGAGCCTCCCCTATTATATGGTATATCGGTTTTCAATGCATTAAGAGATGCTATTTCCTCCTACAGAAAGAAAAGAATATTTTTACAGCATCCCGCTACTGCAGAAAATGTATTAAAAGCTCTCGAAGATTAAAGTGTTTTGTATAATCCGGAATGTCCGGAAAGGAGTTAATATGAATAAAAAGTGTGTGTTATTGTTAAGTGTTTTTTTATTACTTCCAACATTCTTATTTGCTGGTGGTTCAAAAGAAACAACAGTGAAACAAGACGATGGAAAATTAAAAGTCGCTCTTTTATTACCAGGTAAAAAAGATGATGTTTCTTTTAACCAAGCTATGTATGAAAGTATGAAACAAGTTGAGAGTGAATACTCAAGTCAAATTGAAGTAACTTATGTAGAAGATGTCTATGAAGTTGCAGATATTGAACCAGCTCTAATGGATTTCGCTTCACGTGGTTATGATTTAATTTTTGGTCATGGATTTCAATACATGGAACCAATTATTAAAGTAGCAGAACTTTTCCCAGATACAATGTTCGCATTAGGTACTGGTTATAAAACAGCTCCTAATACTTGTGTTTATGATGTACATTTAGCTCAAGGCGGATATTTAATGGGTTACCTTGCTGGTATGATTTCAGAAACAGGAAAAGTTGGTGTTATCGGAGGAGCTGATGCATCTGAAATTTATAGAGGTCATGAAGGATTTAAAATGGGAGCTAAAACAGCTAATCCAAATATTGAAATTCAAGAATTCTATACTGGAGACTGGAGAGATGCAGCTAAAGCTAAAGAAGGTGCATTAGGAATGTATGACAGTGGCGTTGATGTAATTTGGCACAGTGGAGACGGAATCGGGCTTGGTGTTGTTAATGCTGCATTAGAAGCAAATAAATATTGCTTATCAAACATTACAAGTCAATATGTATTAGCAAAAGATAATGTTGTAAGTGGTATCAACTATCAGTGGGATTTAGTAATTAGACAAATTCTTGATGATGTATTATCAAATAATTTCATGAATCAAGAAAAATTCTATTGGATAAATATTGAAAATGGTGGTTTAGCTGTTGCTGATTATCATCAATTCAAAGATCAATTTGATGCAAAAGTATTTGAAAAAATGGACCAAGCTATTAATGATATAAAGAGTGGTAAAATAGTAATCCCAGATTTTGAAAAATAATTATTAATATATCAGGGAAGATAAAATTCTTCCCTGATATACCATTAAGGCAATAAAGCTTATTCATTTTTAAAAATTGCTTTAAGATTTCTAGGAGAATTCAAAAAAATATGAATGCAATAGAAATGAAATCAATAACCAAACGATTTGGTTCATTGATTGCAAACAACAATATAGATTTCACCTTAAAAAAAGGGAGTATTCATGCACTACTTGGAGAAAATGGAGCTGGTAAAACAACTTTAATGAATCAACTCTTTGGACTGAGCGTTGCAGACGAAGGATCTATTTTAATTGAAGGAGAACCAATAAATTTGGAACATTCTCCTCAAGAGTCGATGCAACGAGGGATTGGAATGGTTCATCAACACTTCATGTTAATAAAAAACATGAGTGTAATCAGTAACATTATGTTAGCAAATGAAGATGAAAATTTCCCTCTATTAAACCCCAAACTAACAAAAAAGAAAATTATTAAATTATCTGAGAAATATCATTTGAATGTTAATCCTAATGCAATAATTGAAAATTTATCAGTCGGGCAACAACAAAGAGTAGAAATATTAGCAGCATTATATAAAGAAACAAATACATTAATTCTTGATGAACCTACGGCTGTTCTAACACCAGAAGAAGTTGATGATTTATTTATAATATTAAGAGAATTAAAAGAAAGTGGTAAATCAATTGTAATTATTACTCATCATCTAAATGAAATAATGGATATTGCAGATGAGGTTACAGTTTTAAGAAATGGTAATTTAATCGGAACCTATTTGATTAATGAAAAAACTTCAACACAAGAATTATCTAGATTAATGGTTGGAAGAGATGTTCTATTTGATTTCAAAAAGCAAAATGAACCAAAAGTAGAAAAAATTCTTGAAGTTAAAAATCTTATTTATAGTTCTAACAGCGTAAAGCAAGTTAACGATATTAGCTTTTATATAAAAAAAGGTGAAATATTTGCAATAGCCGGAGTAGATGGAAACGGACAAAAAGAATTATGTGACACTATCGTTGGTTTAAATAAAATGGATAGTGGAAAAATATATCTTAAAAACTATGATATAAGTAATACAAAAGTTAAATATCGAATAAAAAATGGAATTTCATACATTCCTCAAGATAGACAAAAAAGTGGACTAGTAATGAATTGGTCAATTAGTGACAATTTAATTTTAAAAACTTATGAACGAAAACCTATCGCAAATGGAATTTTTGTTTCAAATATTAAAGCGCAAGAGCAAGCTTCTAGAATGATTGATAAATATAATATTAAAAGTCAAAACAGTAGTGACAAAGCAAATCAATTATCTGGGGGAAATCAACAAAAAGTTATTTTAGCAAGAGAAATGGATAGAGGGCCAGCTTTATTGATTGCATCGCATCCTACAAGAGGTTTAGATGTTGGGGCTATGGAATATGTTAGAAATCAGATGCTTGAATTAAGAAATAATGGTGGCTCAGTTTTATTAGTTTCAGCTGACTTAGAAGAAATATTTCAAATAGCTGATAGAATTGCTGTTATTTTCAAAGGACAATTTATGGGTATATTAAAACCTGATTGTGGTATTGCAAAACTTGGTAGACTAATGGCCGGGCTTAATGAAGGAGAAAGAAGTGAATAAACTCAAAAGCTTTTTACCAGCTTTTTTATCAATCATATTAGCTTTTTGTGTAGGAGCCTTAATCCTTTTATTGAGTAATTTTAATCCTATAGAATCATATAAATCTCTTTTTAATGGAGCTTTTGGCTCTGCCTATGGAATTTCAGAAACTCTTGTAAAAATGATACCAATCTTAACAATTGCACTAGGAACTTCTGTTGCCTTTAAAGCTCAATTATGGAATATTGGAGGAAATGGACAATATACCCTTGGATGTATTTCAACAGTTGTTGTTTGTGTATATTTTCCCGGACCAATTTGGTTAAAATTATTATTAGCGCTAATTTTTGCAATTATTGTTGGACTAATTTTTGGTGGATTATTAGGTCTTGCAAAAGCTAAATTAAATGCAAATGAAGTAATAACAACCCTTATGTTCGATTACATAATAGCATTCTTCCTTAGTTATTTGGTTTATGGGCCCTTAATGGATCCCGATGGACACAATTTCCCACAATCAAAACTAATTGATAAAAGTGTACTTTTCACAAAATTAATAAAGGGTACTAGAATTCATACAGGTTTATTTATTGCTTTATTATTAGTTGTACTTCTATTTTTCTTTTGGAAAACAAAAGAAGGATTTAGAATTAAAATGATTGGAGCAAATCCAAATGTTGCAAAATTAAGTGGTATTTCAGTAAATTTCCAAATTATGTTAACAATGGGTATTTCTTGTGCCTTTGCAGCAATTGCTGGATATATTGATGTTCTTGGAATCCACGGGAGATTACAAGATAATATAGCCGGGACTCTAGGTTCTGTGGCAATAGTAGTTGCTTTATTAGGAAATTTAAATCCAATTGGTATAGTTTTTTCTGCATTCTTTTTCTCAGCCTTAACGGTAGGTGGTCAATGCATGCAAAGATATATGGGAGTTCCATATTCCTTAGTTACAATTATTCAAGCTCTTGTAATTGTGTTTGTTGTAGCTTCAAATATTATCGTTGAAAATAGGAGTAACAAATAATGAATAGTAGTTTTATAATAAGTCTTTTAGTTGGAACACTTAGAACTAGTATACCAATCATTTTAGCTGCTCTTGGACAAGTATATGTTCATAAATCAGGGACACTTGATTTATCTGTTGAAGGAACGATGATTTTCTCTTGTTTAATGAGTTTTATTGCAGCAGCATTAACACAAAGTTTAACCTTTGCTTTAATAATTGGAGGAGTTTCTGGTTTATGTTATTCCTATTTAATGGCAATACTTACTGTTAAATTAAAATCAAATCAAGTAATTTCAGGGACAGCATTAACGCTTTTAGCTACTGGATTAAGTTCATATCTCTATAGAGTAGTTTTTGGAATAAGATCCCTACCTCCAATAATTGAAAATTTCAAACCCATTAATTTTGGATTTTTATCAAAAATCCCATTTATTGGACCAGTATTATTTAACCATAATTTTACTTTTTACTTCATGCTTTTTATGGTTGTTATTACGTGGTTTATAATGAGTAAAACCTCATATGGATTAAAAATAAAAGCCGTTGGAGAATTTCCAAGAGCTGCAGATTCTAAAGGTATTGAAGTAAATAAAATACGTTTTCAAAGTATTTTAATTGGTGGTATTTACTCTGGTTTTGCAGGAGCATCTATGTCACTTGGATATATGAATACTTACACAGACCAAATGATTGCAGGAAGAGGGTTTATTGCTATCGCAGTAGTTGTATTTGCTAGATGGCTCCCAATTCGAGTTCTTTTTGCAGCACTACTTTTTGGTTTTGCAAACACTCTTCAGATGAGATTACAGTCAATAGGAGTTGCTGTTCCTATCCAATTACTACAAGCTTTACCATATATTTTAACAGTAGTAGTATTACTTGGAGTTTCAAAGTATGTAAAATTCCCATCCTATTTTACTCAACCATATAGTAGAGAAAAAAAGTAAGGATTAATTTGTGAAAAAAAGATATCTCGTTTTAAGTTTATTATTAATAATTTTTTCTACTAGTTGTACTTCAATTACTATTGAAAAAACTAATTATTGGGATAATTGCACTTTTAAAAGAGCTTATGAAAGATCTCAAGAGTTTGTTGATGCAATTAATACTAAAAATCCAGAAAAAATATATTCAATGCTTTCAAATTCTTATAGAACCAAGATTAAAAAAGATGAATTTATAAAAAGATATTTGGATGATTTATCATATCCATATATATCTCCATTATATTGTTATCTTCAATCAATTGACCTTCATTATGATGTAAAAGGAACGGTTTCAACTAAAGTAGCATCAAGATTAATAGGTGAAAAATTTAGTTTTAACATTCTTTATGAAAATGGAGATTATTATTTTTTAGCTTTTGAAGATATTATTGATAATAGCTATAGAGATAAATTTAAAAACAAAGTAGTAAAATGGATTTAATTAAAATTAATTAACATAATCCCTATCGAATGATAGGGATTAATATTTAGATTACTGAAGTTCAACTGCATCAACAATAAATGCTGATATTCCTTCATCTGGAAATTCTACTCTTAATTTATTTACAATAATACTCAATAACTCTTTTTGTTTTTCTTCAACATAGAATATATAAAGTTTATTTGTTTGTGGCCAAACATCATCTCCCATTTTTGGAAGAGAACACCCTTTCCCTGTTACAGGATTGATTGCAGTAAATTGGTTGATATCATGAGTCTCTAACAACTCAATAAATTCCTCATCAAGTGCTCTAGAGATTATTATTTCTATTCTTTTCATTATTTATCCTCCAATTCTTGTTTAATTATCAATTGGGATTGTTCTTTTCTTTTTGCTAATAATTTAACTTTTTTCTTTTCATTTCGAGCATTAAAAATGTAATAAATTATTGGCATCATAGTTAAAGTCATTATTGTTCCAAAAGTTAAACCACCAAAAACAACTTGTCCTATTGGCTGAATTAATTGGGAGCCTTCTTGTGGGAAGAAAGTCATTGGTACTAAAGCAAGAACTGTTGTTAATGTTGTCATCATAACAGGTCTTAATCTTGTTTGAGCAGCTTCCGCACAAGCGTCTTCTAAATTTCTACCCCGCTTTCTAAGTAAATTAGTATAATCTACTAATACAATACCATTATTTACAATAACACCAACAAGAACTAAGGCTCCAACTAAAGTCATTAATGAAATTGTTGAGTTCATAAATGTTAATATACCAACAATACCAATCAATGCCATTGGAAGAGTAAAAATAACAATGAACGGATCCTTGAAGGATTCAAATTGACTTGCCATTACCCCAAATACTAGAATTGCAGCCATTAATATAATTAATGAGAAGATTTCAATTCCTTCTTGCATTTGTTCCCACTCTCCACCAACAGTAAAAGTAAGACTTTCATCGGTGTTAATATTATTAGTTAAAAGAGCTGTGACCTGTTTATTAACTTCATTACTAGAAAGTCCAGATACTTGATTTGCTTTAATATGAGCAACTCTAGCTTGATCTTCTCTACTAATAGACATTGGAGAAACACTCTCTTCTAAGTGAGCAACAGCTGATAAAGGAACTTTTTGTCCAAGCATATTTGTAACTGTCATTTGGTCTAGGTTTATTCTATGGTAATTATCTACATCAGTTAATGAAATAACCATATCTATATCATTTCCCTTATCAGTATATCTACCAACAATTTGGCCATTTAGATTAGCTTTTAATTCATTAGCAACACCCATTGTAGTTAAATGATTTAAATCCATTGCAGCTCTATCATATACAATTGATAATTGGGGATTACCCTCAACAATTGAATTGCTTACATCATAGACAAAACCGGTTCCTTCATCTTCTAATAATTTTACAATTTGATTTGAAACTTCTTTCAATCTATCAAAATCATTACATTTTAGAGTAATATCAACATCAGAACTACCCATTCCTTGCATACCCATTGCACTTTGAACAGAAGTACTAACGTTTATTCCTGGATAATCTTCGCCCAATTTTAAAATTAATTTTTCAGCTTCTTTTGCATCTAAATCACCAACTGTACGTTGTGCAGCATCTTTTAATGTTATTGTAAGTTCAGCAGTAGAAGAATTACTTCCACTCATTGCAGCTGCAATACCTGAACCACCGATTGAAGTTGAAATTGTAAGTACCCCTGGAAGTTCTCTCTCAAGCATCTGTTCAAATACTTTTGTTTGAGAATCAATTTCTGCTAAAGATGTACCATGTGGGAATTCTAAATCAGTAACAATACTTGTTTGATCAGTTTCTGGTATAAATATAAAACCTAATTTTGGAATTTGATAAATTGATAATCCTAATAAACTTAAAATTATAAATATAAATATAATCTTATGATGTAAACACCATCTTATAAAATTTGAATAACCCTTTTCTATTGAATTAAACATCTTTTCAATTAAACCATTAAATCCACGTCTTTTTTCACCTGGTTTCCTATTTCTTCCTTTAAAGAAGGAACTAGAAAGCGTTGGAACAAGAACTAAAGCAACAATTAAAGATGTACTTAAAGCAATAATTACAGTGAAGGCTAAATCTTCAAATATTCTAATTGTACCATTCATACTATCTCTAAATAAAAGAAGAGGTATATATACACAAATTGTTGTTAAGGTTGAACTTGTGATTGCACTTCTCATTTCATTAGCACCGAGACTTGCAGAAATATGAGATTTTGCTCCTTTATCTCTATATCTATATATATTTTCCAATATTACAATAGAGTTATCAACTAACATACCTACCCCTAAGGTTAGACCCGCTAGACTCATCATATTAATTGTATGATTTGTAAAATGCATAATTAAGAAAGTAATAATTAAAGAAATTGGAATAGTTAAGGCAATAATAAAAGTTGAAGAAATACTTCTTAAGAAAAAGAGAATGACAATAATTGCCAAAATAATTCCGTACATAGCAGAAGAAGTTACATTTGAAACTGATGTTGTTATCATTTGAGTAGTATCAAATGCTACATCTAATTTTGATCCATCAGGTAAAATAGAAGTTAAATCGTCTAACTCTGCTTTTACTTTCTGAGCAACTTGTAATGAATTAGTACCAGATTGTTTTTGAATAGCTAATAAAACACCACTTTGTCCATTAATATAAGCATAAGATGTTGCTTCTTTGTAACCCTCATATACATTAGCAATATCACCTAATTTAATTTGAGAAATTGCAACACTACCTTTATTAGGATCTGTGGTTTTAGTAGATATAACAATATTTTTTATTTCTTCAACAGAAGAAAAGTTTCCTTCGCTACTTATTGAATAACTCATGCCATGATCTGTAATTCCCCCTGCATCAGACTTCCAATTCTGAGCAGCTATTACTTGTGATATTTGAGATAATGAAAGATTTAAAGCTTCAAGTTTTTCTAAAGGGACTTCTATTTTTATAGCTTTTTCTCTTCCTCCGCTTATATTTGCACTTGCTACACCATCAAGCTGTTCAAGATTAGGTTTAACAATATCAGTTGCAATATTTAATAATTCATCAGGACTTTTATTCCCTGTTAATGATACTGCCATAATTGGCATCATAGAAGTATCAAGTTGTAAAATCATCGGAGAAGAAACACCTGAAGGCAAATAATCTTGAATAAGACTAAGCCTATCTCGAATCATGTTCGTAGCTTGGTCTAGATTCGTCGATTGTGAAAATTCCATAGTAATAATTGAAGAACCTGCTGTTGAACTTGATTGAATTGTTTTTAAACCAGTAATACCAGAAAAAGTTCCTTCCATTGTTTTTGTAACTTTAGCTTCAACTTCTTCAGGGCTAGCATTTTCATAATTTGTAACAACCATTACATATGGAAGAGATAAATTAGGAAGTAAATCTATTGGCAATTGATTAAATGTATAAAGCCCAAGTGCTACAAATATTAATGTAAATATAAGAACTGTCTTAGGTTTTTTAATGCCTGTATCGCTTATACTCATTAAAATTCTCCTTGATTTTTAACAACAATCTTAACACCTTCACCAAGAAGTGAAGATTTAGTATTTACAATTAAATCATCTTTTAAAAGACCATCTGTAACTTGAACAAAATTATATGTTTCTAAACCTTTTGTAATTGGAGTTTTTGTAACTGTATCATTTACTATTTTATAAACATAACTTTCATTATCATTATAGAATACAGCTGTTGAAGGAATAATTAATGCATCATCTACAGTTTTTGTTATTATCCTGCATTTAGCATACATACCAGCTAAAACTTTTTTTTCTGGATCATCAAATTTTATTGTAATTCCAATTGTTCTTGTTGAAGTATCAACAGTTGGATCCATTTTTGTTACTGACCCATGTAAAATTTCATTGGGGAATGCTTCAAATCTTAATTCAACATCTTCACCAATTTTAATTGAAGAAATGTATTTTTCAATAATTCTAACTTGAATTGAGATATCATCTAAATTTTCTATATATGCTAAAGGTACACTAGGAGAACTAAGGCTTCCATTTTCAACACCTACTCTAACAATTGTTCCAGAAATAGGAGCTTTAACATCTTTCATCTTGTATTCCATACCTGGACGAGATGGGTCAATTTTAGCAACAATCTGATCTTTTTCAACAGTATCTCCTACTTCTAAATCAAAGTCCTTAAGAGTACCAGAAGCTTCACCAATAATAGCAACAGGATTAGCTGTTGTTACACTACCACCCACACTTATACTTAAATCAATTTCACCTACTACTACTCTAGCAGCATTTACGCTCAAAGGTTTTATAACTTTCTCACTTTCTGTAGTTTCACTTGTTGTAACAGGTTTGGTACAGGATGATAAAGAAATTATCACTACTGCCAATAATAAAATAATATTATGTTTTTTAATTTTTATGTTGTTCATTTTTTTCCCTTACTAATTATTGTGTGCATTGATTTTGTAAATCTAAATAAGAACTTAAATATTCATACTCAGCTTGTAATAAGCTTAAATTTGCATTACTAAGGCTCAATTGAGCAGATTTTAAATCTGAAAACGAAATATCTCCATTTTCATATGATAAAGAAGTTAGTGAATATGTTTTTTGAGCTAATTCAATATTATCTTTACTTAATTGTATTTGTTTTTTTGCATGTTTTATACTCTCGATAGAATTAGTATAAGATATGATTATATTCTTTCTTAATGTATCATCAACTGACATTAATTGATTTTGTGTATTATCTAATTTCTTTAAATTTGTATTCATACTACTATTTGGTAGAAGATTTGATAAATCAAAAAATAAAGATGCACTAATTTTACCATTATCAGAATAATTTGTACCAGACCAAGAATTAGTAATATCAGCTATTGTAGGAGTATAAGAAACGGATAAAGAAAGGGATGGGAAATACATGCTATCTTTAATAGATTTTATTTGTATATCCATTATTTCTTTATTAATTGAATTTGAGATCAAATCAAAACTTGATTTTAGTGCTGAATTTAATGTGTATTTACTTAAATCATCATTATAATCTTTTGGTAAATTATCTACTAAATTAAGAGGTTCAAGAACATTCTCTTCACCAATTAGAAAAGCAAGTGTTCTTTTTTGTGTTTCAATTGCATCTTTACTTTTATCAAGCTCTGTAGAAATAGATGCTATTTGTGTTTGAAGTTGTAATAAAGACAATTGAGGAACATTCCCATCTTCATAAGCTTTTCTTGTATTTTCAAGAGTATAATTTAAATTATCTAAATTATCTTGTTGAAAACTTAGTGCTGCTTCTTGTAATAAAATCCCATAATAAAGTTTTTTAATTTGTACAGCTAAATCCTTTTTAGCTTTTTGTAAACTAATTGATTTATCTTTTAATTGTAAAGCTGTTGTTTGTAAAGAAGTAATCATTGCAGGATTAAAACTAAAAGAAGCTGAAAGAGAACCAACAAACGTAAAAGTTGGATCAGCTGTAACACCAGTCATGGGATTTGTAAACCCTTGATTCGATCTTTGTAATACGGTAGTCTTAAAAGGAAGTGATAATGTCCAAGTATGATGAAAGCGACTTTGTCCATTAAGAGAGAAAACTAGCTAATTATTTGGTTAAAGTGAATTGTTAA